>NZ_JBFAOF010000827.1:0-3289 GCF_040675125.1 Spirillospora sp. NPDC049652
GCCGGACCCGTGCCCGCGTACGAGATGTGGCGGCGCAATGTGCGGGACGCGCTCAAGGCCGCGGCGGTAACCGGCTGAACGCCGCGCCGGTAACCGGTCGAACACCGCGCCGGTATAAGGCTGAACGTCCTTTCTTCCAGATTGCCCGGTCGGCCCGGGGGAACGGCGATCGCCGTTCCCCCGGGTCTTTTCTCGTCTCCTGACCGAGCAGCACGCTGGAAGTAGACCCTTGCGAAATTGCTGCCCAAGATTGTGAGCAGATTGGCACGGGCAAAAAGATCATTCGCACGGCCTAGCCATTCTGATGTGACTTCCGCGATGTCACCGCGTCCATCCGGCGGACGCCCGACCGCCGGTCTCCCGTCCCCCGAGGGAAAAGGAAACGATGTCATTCTCCAATGCCCGCATGAGAGGGCTGGTCCCCGGCGCCGTCGTGCTGGCCGCGGTCCTGGTGCTCTACTTCGTCGCCCGGCTGCCCACGGCGTCGGGGGCCGAACGGGAGCGCATCGCCTCCCGGTACTCCTTCGCCGAGCAGCCCATCGCCATGCCCGCCGGCTACCGGCCCGACCGCACCGTCCGCGACGTGAACCCGGCCTACCGGCACATCCGGTCGTGGATCTCGTCGGTGGGCGCGGCGGTCGCGATGACCGACCTGTGGGGGCGGGGCCGCGCGGACGCGCTGTGCCTGGTGGACCCCCGCAGCGACCAGGTCGTCGTGACGTACGCGCCGACCGCGCCCGCCGCCGACCGGTTCGCCCCGTTCACCCTGTCCGGCGCGCCGCTGCCGATGGACTCGTCCATGGCCCCGATGGGGTGCGCGCCCGGCGACTTCAACCAGGACGGCCGGACGGACCTGATGGCCTACTACTGGGGCCGCACGCCGATCCTGTTCCTGGCCAAGGCGAACGCGACCACCCCGGGCCCGTCCGCCTACACGCCCGTCGAGCTCGTCCCCAACCAGTCGCCGGACGGCCGCTACCGCGGGCCGCGCTGGAACACCGACGCGGTGAACGTCGCCGACTACGACGGGACCGGCCACCCCGACATCCTGGTCAGCAACTACTTTCCGGACTCCGACGTGCTGAACCCGCACGCGCAGAACAACGTGACGATGAACTCGTCCATGTCCAACGCCAAGAACGGCGGCGGGTCGCACGTCCTGCGCTGGTACGGCGCGACGGCCGGTGACCGCCCGGCGGTCCAGTACGTGGAGGAGAAGGGCGCGATCCCGCCCAAGGCCGCGACCGGCTGGACGCTCGCCTCGTCCAGCGCCGACATCACCGGCGACGGACGGCCCGAGCTGTACCTCGCCAACGACTTCGGCAAGGACCACCTGCTCTACAACACCTCCACGCCCGGCCGGATCAGCTTCACCGAGGCGAAGGGCAAGCGCGGGCCCACCACGCCCAAGTCGTTCGTGATGGGCAAGAGCTCGTTCAAGGGCATGGGCGTCGACTTCGGCGACCTGGACAACAAGGGCCGCTTCGACATGGTGGTCAGCAACATCACCAGCGCGTGGGGCCTGGAGGAGAGCAACTTCGCCTGGATCAACACGGCGAAGAACCCGGCCGAGGCCGCGCGCCGGATGGCCGACGGCGACGCGCCGTTCGCCCAGAAGGCCGAGCAGTACGGCCTGGCCTGGACGGGCTGGGGCTGGGACGTCAAGACCGGCGACTTCCGCAACGACGGCAACCTGGAGATCCTCCAGGCCGAGGGGTTCGTCAAGGGCGACATCAGCCGGTGGCCGTGGCTGCAGGAGATGGCCATGACCAACGACCAGGTGTACACGAACCCGGCGATGTGGCCGCACGTCCGGCCCGGCGACGACGTCGCCGGGGACCAGCCGATGGCGTTCTACACGCGGCGCACGTCCCGGGCGTCCGGGAAGTTCGTCAACGTCACCTCGCAGCTCGGCCTCGACGCGCGCATCCCGACCCGCGGCATCGCCATCGGCGACACCCGCGGCGGCGGGACGCTCGACTTCGCCGTCGCCCGGCAGTGGGGGCCGCCCGCGTTCTTCGTCAACAACAGCCCCGGGCGCGGCAACTACCTGGAGCTGAACCTGGTCCGGCCGGTCGCGGGCGCCAAGCCCGGCCGCAACCTGACCGGCCTCGGCACCCCCGCCTACGGCGCGCAGGCCGAGATCCGCACCGCCGACGGCCGCACCCAGGTGTCCCGGCTGGACGGCGGCGGCGGGCACAGCGGCAAGCGCAGCCTCCAGGTGCACTTCGGGCTCGGCGCCGACACCCGTCCGGTGAGCGTCCGCCTCCAGTGGTGCGCCGGCGGCCGGATGCTGGAGCAGACGCTCACCCTCACGCCGGGCACGCACACCCTTTCCCTGGACCGCACGGCCGAGGAGGTCGCGACGCGATGACCACCACCGTCCAGCCCGCGGGCAGCGCCCCGGCGCCCGCCCCGGAGGCCGCCAAGCCGGCCCGGGCCAAGCCCGACCCGCGCTACACGGCGCTGCGCAACTTCGCCATCTCGCTGACCGTCTTCAACATCCTCGGCTACACCGTGCTCGGCTTCGAGCAGCCGTGGCTGTGGCCGTTCCTGGCGCTCGCCACCGGGTACACGACCGAGCTCGTCCTGGAGGTCATCGGCGGGTGGGCCGAGCGCCGCCCGCCCCGCTTCCGGGGCAACGGCCCGCGCGGCCTGTACGAGTTCCTGCTCCCCGCGCACATCACCAGCCTGGCCGCGAACATGCTGCTGTACGCGAACGACAAGTGGTGGCCGATCATGTTCGCGGTGGTCGTCTCGGTCGGGCAGAAGCACGTGCTGAAGGCCCCGATCGCGGGACGCTGGCGGCACTTCATGAACCCGTCCAACTTCGGCATCACGCTGACGCTGCTGCTGTTCGGGACGTGGGTCAGCATCGCCCCGCCGTACCAGTTCACCGAGTACGCCAACAGCCTGTTCCGGATCCTCATCCCGGTCGTCATCGCCACCGCGGGCACCGTCATCAACGCGATGCTGACCCGCCGGGTGATGCTCATCATGGGATGGATGGGCGGCTTCGCGATCCAGGCGCTCGTCCGGCACTGGATCTGGGACGTCGCGCTGTTCTCCGCCCTCGGCGCGATGAGCGGCGTCGCGTTCATCCTGTTCACCAACTACATGGTCACCGACCCGGGGACCACGCCGTCCAAGCCGCGCCAGCAGTTCATCTTCGGCGCGGGGATCGCGACGGTGTACGGGGTGCTGATGGTCGCGAACGTGACCTACACGCTGTTCTACGCCACCACGATCGTGTGCGCCCTGCGCGGCCTCGGCTGGTGGGTGGCGCACC
>NZ_JBFAOF010000828.1:0-3285 GCF_040675125.1 Spirillospora sp. NPDC049652
CGCGCGCGCGACGACGGCCACGTAGACGGCGGCGCTGCCCGTCTGGGCGATGACCGTCCCCCAGGCCGATCCGGCGATGCCCCAGTCGAAGCCCAGCACGAACGCGGCGTTCAGCGCGAGGTTGAGGGAGAATCCGCCGACGGAGACGAGGAGCGGGGTGCGCGTGTCCTGGAGCCCTCTCAGGACGCCCGTCCCCGCGAGCACCACCAGCATGGACGGCACGCCGAACAGGCTGACCGCCATGTACGTGCGGGCGTACGGGTCCACCTCGGGCGACGCGCCGAACACCCCCACCAGCCACGGGACCAGGGGCAGCCCGACCGCGAGCACCGCCACGCCGATGGCGAGGGCGAGCCACATGCCGTCCACGCCCTGCCGGATACCGGCGCGCACGTCGCCCGCGCCGATCTGGCGTGCGACGCCCGCCGTCGTCCCGTACGCGAGGAAGACCGAGAGGTACACCAGGGTGTTGAGGAGCTGGCTCGCGACTCCGAGGCCGCCGAGCTGGGCGGTGCCGAGCGTGCCGACGATGGCCGAGTCCGACAGCAGGAACAGGGGTTCGGCGACCAGCGCGCCGAAGGCGGGCACGGCCAGCCGCAGGATCTCGCGGTCCTGCTTGCGGGATGCGCTCATGGTCCTCGTCACGCCGGCGGTAGGTAATCGTCGTTCATCGTACGCCCCTTACTTCGGGCGACTTGCCCGACTTTCTTTCCCACACACCCGGTGGACAGTGTTCTCGCAGGTCAAAAGCGCGCTGTGGAGAACCGGCCGGAGATTTCCCCAGGGTTGTCCACAGGTCGTGCACAACCTTCACGGCGTGTCTGCACAGGGACTCCACAGGCCCGTCCACAGATCCTTTTGTCGCCGGCCCGGCGGGTCGGGAGAATGTCAGAGCCCTGGGATAGATGTGGCTGGACGGCGACGAGGCGGACGGGGCCGCCAGGCGCCCGAGGTGAGGGGGGTGTGCCCGGGATGAGTGTTTCCGAACTCGAACCCGGCGACCGGGAGTTCGAGCGGACACCGCCGCACGACATCGCGGCCGAGCAGGGCGTGCTCGGCGGCATGCTGCTGTCCCAGGACGCGATCGCCGAGGTGATCGAGGTGCTGCGGACGGCCGACTTCTACCGTCCCGCGCACCAGATCATCTACGACGCCGTCCTCGACCTCTACGGCCGCGGCGACCCGGCCGACGCCGTCACCATCGCGGGCGAACTCACCAAGCGCGGCGAGATCGGCCGCGTCGGCGGCGCCCCGTACCTGCACACCCTCATCTCCTCGGTGCCCACCGCCGCCAACGCCGGCTACTACGCCCGGATCGTCCGCGAGCGCTCGGTGCTGCGCAAGCTCGTCGAGACCGGCACCCGCATCGTCCAGATGGGCTACAACGCCGACGGCGCCGACGCCGACGAGATCCTCGACCGCGCCCAGGCCGAGGTCTTCGCCATCGCCGAGAAGCGCTCCGGCGAGGACTACGTCCCGCTCTCGGAGATCATGCCGGGCGCCCTGGACGAGATCGAGGCCATCGGCAGCCGCGGCGGGCAGATGGTCGGCGTCCCGACCGGCTTCGCCGACCTGGACGCCCTCACCAACGGCCTCCACCCCGGCCAGATGATCGTCGTCGCCGCCCGTCCCGCGATGGGCAAGGCGCTGGGCCTGGCCACGCCCGTCCCGACCCCGGCGGGCTGGACGACCATGGGCGCCCTGGAGGTGGGCGACGAGGTGCTCGACGCGGACGGCCTGCCCACCCGCGTCGTCGCCGCCACCGAGGTCATGCACGGCCGGCCCTGCTACGAGGTCGAGTTCTCGTGCGGCGAGGTCGTGGTCGCCGACGCCCAGCACCAGTGGCGCACCAGCGTGGCGGGAGAGACCGCCGTCCGCACCACCGACCGGATCGCGGCCACGCTGGACGAGGTCCACGTCATCGACGGCCCGGGCGAGCGGGTCACCAAGATCGTGGACGTCCGGCCGGTGCCGAGCGTGCCCGTCCGGTGCGTCCAGGTCGACAACGCCGACCACATGTACCTGGTCGGACGGTCGCGGGTGCCCACGCACAACTCGACGCTCGCGCTCGACTTCGCCCGGGCGGCGTCCATCAAGCACGGCCTGACCTCGGCCTTCTTCAGCCTGGAGATGGGCCGCAACGAGATCACGATGCGGCTGCTGTCGGCCGAGGCGCGGGTGGCGCTGCACGCGATGCGCTCGGGCACCATGCAGGACGAGGACTGGACCCGCCTCGCCCGCCGGATGAGCGAGGTCGCCGAGGCGCCGCTGTTCATCGACGACTCGCCGAACATGTCGATGATGGAGATCCGCGCGAAGGCACGGCGGCTGAAACAGCAGCACGACCTGCGCCTGGTGGTCATCGACTACCTGCAGCTGATGACGTCCGGCAAACGCGTGGAGAGCCGCCAGGTCGAGGTGTCGGAGTTCTCCCGGTCGCTGAAGCTGCTGGCCAAGGAGCTGCAGGTCCCCGTCATCGCGCTGTCGCAGCTGAACCGTGGTCCCGAACAGCGCACCGACAAGAAGCCGATGGTCTCCGACCTGCGCGAGTCGGGAAGCATCGAGCAGGACGCCGACATGGTCATCCTGCTGCACCGCGAGGACGCCTACGAGAAGGAGTCCCCCCGCGCGGGGGAGGCCGACCTGATCGTGGCCAAGCACCGTAACGGCCCCACCGCCACGGTCACCGTGGCGTTCCAGGGCCACTACAGCAGGTTCGTCGACATGGCTCAGTAACGGCTGGGGGCGCTCATGGGGAACGCGATCGCACTGCTGGAGAGCAAGGGCGCCGGGAAGATCGCCCATCCCGGCGGCACCCTGCTGGCGCATCTGCGCCGGGTCCGCGCGCGGCTCGACGAGTGGGGCGGCCGGAGCGACCTGCTGTCCGCCGGGTTGTGCCACGCCTTCTACGGCACGGACGGCTTCGCCGTCGCGCTGGGAGACGCGGCGCGGCGGGACGAGCTGGCCGACGTGATCGGGACGGCCGCTGAGCGGCTGGTCTACGTGTACGGCTGTTGTGATCGCGCGCGGTCCTACCCCGGGCTGGTCGGCGGCGGGGAGTTCGTCGACCGGTTCACGGGCGAGCCGCTCGCGTTGTCGGAGGGCGACAGACGGGATTTCGCGGAGCTCACCGTCGCGAACGAACTGGACGTCGTCGATGCCGGCGCCCTGAACGCGCGGCAGGCGCGCGGCCTGTACGAGCTGTTCGGACGCTGGCGGCCGCTGCTGAGCCCCGGGGCCGTCCGTGAGGTGGAGTCGCGGCTGCCGGGTCCGGCCGAGCGGGAG
>NZ_JBFAOF010000829.1:0-3275 GCF_040675125.1 Spirillospora sp. NPDC049652
CCGGCAGGCCCTGCGCCTGCCAGACCAGCTTCATGAAGCCCTTGTCTACGACGGCGGCATGGGCGTCGGCGCGGCGCTGTTCGGCGCGGTCGTCGGCTCGACCGGCTACAGATGGGCCTTCGCGGGCACCGCCGTGGTGATGGCGTTGACCCTCGCCCCCGCCTGGCGCGACCGTCGCGGCGCGGCGCGGTTCCTGTTTCGCGGCGTCCGTGTTTCGGGGTGAGGCCGTTTTAACACGGCGGTGACAAGGGGGACGCGATCGCGAAACGGGCCCTGCTGAGTATCGGGTCATGAACGGTGACCGAGAGGGTTCGCTTCGCGTCGTGGTCGTCGGGCACGGCCCGGCGGGACACCGGCTCGTGGAGGCGCTGCGGGCGCGCGACACGGCCGGGGCCTGCCGGGTGACCGTCCTGGGGGAGGAGCCGCGGGCCGCCTACGACCGGGTGGCGCTGACGTCCCACCTGACCGAGGACGCTGACCTCGCCCTGCCGCCGCACGACGACGCCGTGCGGGTGGCGGTGGGGGACCCGGTGGCGGCGATCGACCGGGGAGCGCGGACGGTGACGACCGCGTCGGGCCGGGTGGTCGGATACGACGCGCTGGTGCTGGCCACGGGGTCGGCGCCGTTCGTCCCGCCGGTGCCCGGTCGCGACCTGCCCGGCGTCTTCGTCTACCGGACGATCGACGACCTGGACGCGCTCCGCGCCCACTGCACGAACCTTACTTTGTCAAGGCGGGCGGCGAGTCGGCCGTCCTCAGATGGCGTCGTCATCGGCGGGGGACTCCTCGGCCTCGAAGCCGCGCGCGCCCTCCAGGGCCTCGGGATCGGCACCCGTGTGGTCGAGATCGCGCCGTGGTTGATGCCGCGCCAGCTGGACGAGGGTGGCGGCGCGATGCTGCGCCGCCACATCGAGGCGCTGGGAATGGCCGTCCACGCGGGCACGCCGATGGAACGCCTGGAGCCCGGTGAGGACGGCGCGGTCGCCTCGGTGGTCCTCGCGGACGGGTCGGCGGTGCCGGCGGAGGTGGTGGTGTTCTCCGCCGGTGTCCGCCCCCGGGACGAGCTGGCGCGCGGCTGCGGGCTCGCCGTGGGGGAGCGGGGCGGGATCGTGGTGGACGGCGCGTGCCGTACCTCCGATCCCGCGGTGTTCGCGATCGGGGAGTGCGCGGTCGTGGACGGGCAGGTGTACGGGCTGGTCGCGCCCTGTTTCAGCATGGCCGAGGTGGTCGCCGACCGGTTGCTCGCCGAAGCGTCCGGCACCGGATGCGAGGCCCGGTTCGAGGGCGCGGACCTGTCGACGAAGCTGAAGCTGATGGGCGTGGACGTCGCCAGTTTCGGCGACCCGTTCCGCTCCGGCGGCCTGGACGTCACCTACACCGACCCCGTCGCGGGCGTGTACAAGCGGCTGGTCGTCAGCGATGACGCGCGGACGCTCCTCGGCGGCGTCCTGGTCGGGGACGCGTCGGGCTATCCGGCGCTGCGGGCGCGGATCGGGACGGAGCTGCCCGGCTCCCCGGAGCAGCTGCTGTTCGGCGGCACCGAGGCCGCGGGCGGGGATCTGCCGGACGCGACGGTGATCTGCTCGTGCAACAACGTCACCGCCGAGGCCGTCCGGTCCGGCATCCGCGAGGGTGCGCTGACCGAGATGGCCCAGGTCAAGGCGTGCACGCGGGCCGGGACGACGTGCGGGAGCTGCGTGCCGCTGGTGAAGCGGATCCTGGACGCGGAGCTGACGGCGGCGGGCGTGCGGGTCAGCCGGGCGCTGTGCGAGCACTTCGCCCACAGCCGGGCGGAGCTGTTCGACATCGTGCGGGCCACGGGGATCACGACGTTCACGCGGCTGATCGCCGAGCACGGCCGGGGCCGCGGCTGCGACATCTGCAAGCCGGTCGCGGCGTCCATCCTGGCGTCGCTGGGCAACGGGCACATCCTCGACGGCGAGCAGGCGGCGTTGCAGGACACCAACGACCACCACCTGGCGAACCTGCAGCGCAACGGCACGTACTCGGTGGTGCCGCGGATCCCGGGCGGGGAGATCACCCCGGAGCGGCTGATCGTGATCGGCGAGGTGGCGCGGGACTTCGGCCTCTACACCAAGATCACCGGCGGGCAGCGGATCGACCTGTTCGGGGCGCGCGTGGAGCAGCTCCCGCGGATCTGGAAGCGGCTGGTGGACGCGGGGTTCGAGTCGGGGCACGCCTACGGCAAGGCGCTGCGGACGGTGAAGTCGTGCGTCGGGTCGACGTGGTGCCGGTACGGGGTGCAGGACTCGGTCGGGATGGCGATCGCGCTGGAGCTGCGGTACCGCGGGCTGCGCGCGCCGCACAAGATCAAGGCCGCGGTGTCGGGCTGCGCGCGGGAGTGCGCGGAGGCGCGCGGCAAGGACTTCGGGGTGATCGCGACCGAGCACGGCTGGAACCTGTACGTGGGCGGCAACGGCGGGATGCGGCCGCGGCACGCCGACCTGTTCGCGACGGACCTGGCGGACGCCGAGCTGATCCGGTACGTGGACCGGTTCCTGATGTTCTACATCCGGACGGCGGACCGGCTGCAGCGGACGGCGGGCTGGCTGGAGGCCCTGGACGGCGGCCTGGACTACCTGCGCGAGGTGGTCGTGGACGACCGGCTGGGGATCTGCGCGGAGCTGGACGCCGCGATGGAGCGGCACGTCGGGTCCTATTCGGACGAGTGGGCGGACACGTTGCGCGACCCGGAGCGGATGCGGCGGTTCGTGTCGTTCGTGAACGCGCCCGACGTGCCCGATCCGAGCATCGTGTTCGAGACCGAGCGGGATCAGATCAGGCCGGTCCTGGTGGCCGGTCCGGAGCTGGAGGTGGCCGTCCGATGACCATGGTGCGCGAGGGGACGCGGGAGGCCGTCCGGTGCGGGGCGTCCGGGTGGCACGAGGTGTGCCGGGTCGCCGAGCTGCTGCCGGAGCGCGGGGCGGCGGCGCTGGTCGCGGGGGTGCAGGTGGCGTTGTTCCGGACGTTCGGCGGCGGGCTGCACGCGGTGGGCAACCTGGATCCGTTCAGCGGCGCGCAGGTGATCTCGCGCGGGATCCTGGGGTGCCGGGACGGGGCGCCGGTGGTGGCGTCGCCGATGTTCAAGCAGGTCTTCGACCTGCGGACCGGGGAGTGCCTGTCGGAGCCGGGGCCGGGGTTGCCGGTGTTCGGGGTGCGGGTGCGGGCCGGCCGGGTCGAGGTGTCGCTGGACGTGTCGGCCGCCTCTGACGGCTCGTCCGCGCCGGTCGCCGCGTCCGCGCCGCCGACGGTGC
>NZ_JBFAOF010000830.1:0-3260 GCF_040675125.1 Spirillospora sp. NPDC049652
GCGCGGACGACGCCGGGGCGCGGCTGCTCGACGTCGGCCTGCGGATGCTCTCCAGGGCGCTCGCCGCCGAGGGACGCGCCCTGCCGACCGTCTACGCCGTCCACCTCGGGGCCGAGAGCATGGACCTGTGGATCGCGCCCGCCGATCCGGAGCCGCCCGCGCCGTGGCGCGCCTACGACGGCGGCCAGGTGTGGCGGCTGCGCGCCGCTGACGTCTCGGAGGCGGGCCTCGCCGACGTCCTCGCGCCGTATCCCGGCCTGGTGTCGCTCGGCACGAACGAGACCGGGCGCATCCTGGTCGACCTGGAGGCGGCGCACGGCCTCATCGCGCTCCGCGGAGACGACGCCAACCGCCGCGCCGCGCTCGCCGCGCTCGCGCTGGAGCTGGCCACCAACCGCTGGTCCGACCACATGCGGATCACGCTGGTCGGGTTCGGGCAGGAGCTCGGCGAGGGCTTGGCGGAGGTCGCGCCGGACCGGGTCCGGGCCGTCCCGACGCTGGTCGAGGCGCTGCCGGAGCTGGAGGCGCGCAGCGAGGAGGTCCGGCAGGCGCTCGCCGCGTCCGGCGTGGACTCGGTGCTCACCGGCCGCGCGCGGGGCGTGTTCGGCGAGGCCTGGATGCCGCACTACCTGATCATGTCGGACGCGCCCACCGAGCGGGAGGCGGACCGCCTCGTCGCGCTCGCCCGCACCGGCACCCGGATGGCCGCCGGGTACCTGGTCCCCGGCGACGTCCAGGGCGCGACCTGGACCTGGGACGTGGACGAGGCCGGACGCCTGCACGCTGGCGTCCTCGGCTTCGAGGTGGACGCGCAGCTCGTCCCGGAGGAGCAGTACCGGGGCCTGTTCGAGCTGTTCCGCACGGCCTCGGACCTGACGTCGGTGCCGCTGCCCGAACCGTCCGCCGAGAGCGCCGCCGAGCCGCCGGGCGAGGGCCGCTCGTCGGTGGACATCCGGCTGCTCGGCCGGATCGAGGTGGACGCGCCCGGCCCGATGGACGACGAGCGCCGCGACCTGTGCACCGAGGTGCTCGTCTACCTCGCGACGCATCCGAACGGCGTGCACCCGACGGTGCTCGGCGGCGCGGTCTGGCCGCGCGGGGTGAGCCAGGCCGTCCGGGACGCCTGCATCGCGCGCGTCTCCGACTGGGTCGGACGCGACGCGCGCGGCCGCCCGAACCTGTACCACGACGAGCGCGGGCGCATCCGGCTCGGCTCGGAGGTCCGGGTCGACTGGTCGGTGTTCCGCTGGCTGATCTGGCGGTCGGCCGCCGAGCCGTCGTCCGAGGCCGCCTACATGTCGTACGCGCTGGACCTCGTCCGCGGCCCGCTCCTGGCGGACCGTCCGCGCGGCCGCTACGGCTGGCTCGCCGCCGAAACGCTGGAGTACGAGGCCGGGGCCCGTGTCGTGGACGTCGCGCACCGGCTGACCGTCCTGCGGTTGGACGCGGGCGACGTGCGCGGCGCGCTCGACGCGTCCCGCGCGGGCCTGCGCTTCGCGCCGCGCGAGGAGGTGCTGTGGCGTGACCTGCTCCGCGCGACCCGCGCGTCCGGCGACGACGAGGCCGTCCGCGCCGTCGTGGACGAACTGCACGCGTACGCCGGATACGACCCGCTCCAGCCCGAGACCGAGGCGCTGATCGAAGAACTCGTCCCGCGGGCGCGCCGCGTCCCGTCCCACTGACCCGCCCACGCCACCGCCCCTGCCACGCCGACGCACCCGGCCACGCCGATGCACCCGGCCACGCCGACCCCGGCCACGCCAGCGCACCCGGCCGAGCCGACGTCCCGGCCGAGCCGACGCCCCGGCGCGCTGACGTCCCGGCGCGCTGACGTCCGAGCGCACTGACGTCTGGGCCGGGCTGACGTCTGGGCCGGCTGACGTTCGGGCGCGCTGACGGTCGGGCGCACTGACGGCCGGGCCGGGGCGGCGCGGGCGGCGGACGGGCGTCTCGGTCGTGCGGGGGAGGCGGGAGATCGCCGACGTCGGCGATGTGCCCGAGGGGCCGGTCGGACGAGTATCGACGGCATGCAGCACACACGCTTCGCGCTTCTCGCCGCACCCGCGCTGATCTCCGTCTACGGCCTCGTCCGGCTGGCGGACGGCCTGGACGGGCGGCACGGCCCCGGCGCGCTCTGGGTCCTCGGCCACCTCGCCTTCCTCGTCTCGATCGCCCTGTTCGTGCCGGTCCTGCTGACGCTGCGGCGCGCCGCCGGGGGACGCGGGGCGGCGGGCCGGGTCGTCGCCGCGATCTCGACCGCCGTCGGGCTGGCCGGTGCGGCCGCGGCGGCGGCGCAGTTCGGCATCGACGTCTGGGTCGGGGGGACGGCCGCCGACCCGGATGAGATGTCCCGGATGTTCGACAGCGTCAAGTCGGTCCCCGGCGTCCCGGCCATCGTGTACGGGCCGGGGCCCGCGCTGTTCTACCTCGGCCTGCTGGCGTTGCTGATCGGCTGCGTCGCCGTCCGCGCCCTCCCGGCATGGGCGCCCGCCGCCACGCTGGCCGGCATCGTCGCCTCGCTCGCGTCCCTGGACCTGCTCCCGCTGACCGGCGCGCTGGTGCTCGTCTCGCTGCTGCCGCTGTGGCGCGCGGGCGTCCGGCCGGGCGCCGCCCCGGACGCCGCCACGAGCCCGGCGCGCGGCACGGCATGACACGATGCGCGATGTGTCCGGTATGCCGATTGTGGTGCGCCTCCGCCGCTGGTCCGAGACCTGGGCCTCCGACGCGGTCCTCACCGCCGCGATCCTGCTCGCCCAGGTCTGGCCGCTGCTGTCCATCCCGCGCGAGGGCGGCGGGCACTGGCCCTGGTGGGGGTACGCGGCGGTCACCGGCTCGGCCCTTCCGCTGGCGTTCCGCCGCCGCGCTCCCGTGCCCGTCCTGCTCCTGTCGGCCGGGTTCGGCGCGTCCTACGACCTGGTGTCGCCGCTGGCCTGGCAGCCCGTCTGGTACGGGCCGATCCTCGCCTACTACACGCTGGCGGCCCGGTCCGGTCCCGCGGCGCGGATCGGTGTCATCACGCTTCAGCTCGTCCTGACCGCGGTGATCCGGCCCTCGGCCGACTCGCTGTTCCGAGGCCTGTTCCTGTGCGTGGCCGCGTACGCGGTCGGACGCGCCGTGGCGCTCGGACGGGCCCATTCGGCGGCCCTGGAGGACCGCGCGGCCCGTGCCGAGAACGAACGCCGTCTGGAAGCCGCCCGAGCCGAAGCCGAGACCGAGCGCGCGACCGCCGAGTCGAAGCGCGCGACCGCCGAAGCCGAGCG
>NZ_JBFAOF010000831.1:0-3260 GCF_040675125.1 Spirillospora sp. NPDC049652
ACCGCCGCGACGCAGCCGCCGGGCTCCGCCACACAGAAGCCGGCTTCCACCACGCAGACACCGGGCTCCGCCACGCAGACACCGGCCGCGGCCGCACCGACCGTGTCCGCCGCGCACACGCCGACCGTCTCCGCGCCCACCTCACCCACGCCCGCCTTGCTTACCTCGCCTTCTCCCGCGCCCACCTCGCCCGTTCCGGCCTCGCCCGTTCCGACCGTGCTCGTCCCGAAACCGGGCACCTAGAAGGTGAGCGCCTCGAAAGCCGCTAACTGACCGGGACGGTGCTGTCCAGCGCCGGGGCGTCGGCGGTGCCCATCGCCACGGCCAGCGTGAGCGCGCAGAGCCGCCGCTGCGTCTCGGCCATGTCGAAGTCGCGGACGCGGACCCCGGCCGCCTCCGCCTCGGACGCCGCGAGTCCGGGATCGTTCAGGCGCAGCGCGACGGCCTCCGCCAGCGCCTCCGCGTCCCCGCAGGTCACCAGCGCGCCGACATCGGGCGTGACCACCTCGGACAGGCCGGGGATCCGGCTCGCGACCACGCTGCGTCCGACCGCGAGGGCCTCCAGCACGACCAGCGGAAGCCCCTCCCAGCGCGACGGCAGCGCGACGACGTGCGCGGCGGCGAGCCAGTCCCGCGGATCGCCGACCTCGGAAACGAACCGCACCCGCTCGCCGCCCCGCCGCCGCAACCCGTCCAGGGCGTCCCCCGAACCGACGATCGCGAGCTCGGCGTCCGGACATGCCGCCGCCACCAGGTCCCAGGCGTCCAGCAGGACGTCCTGGCCTTTCTGCCGGGTGACGCGGCCGAGGCACACCGCCAGCGGCACGTCCGGAGGGAGCCGGAGGCGTTCGCGCGCCAGCTCGCGTTCGTGCTGGTCGGCGGGCGGGAACCGGCGCAGATCGACGCCGTTCCTGATCGTCCACACCCGGTCCCGGATGCCTTTCCCGGCGCCCTGGTCGCGTTCGCCCTCACCGACGCAGACGATCGCGTCGGCCCGGCGCGCCGCCCACCTCTCCCACCACGCGCTCGCACGGGCGAGGGCGCCGTCACAGCTCAGCCATGACCATCCGTGCGGCTGGAAGATGACGGGACGACCAGCGGCGACGCCGGGGAGCCGCCCCGCGAGCCCGGCCTTGGACGAGTGCAGGTGGACGACGTCCGGCCGCACCGAACCGATGATCTGGCGCAGGGCGCGGAGCTCGTCGAGCGTGTTCGTCCCGGGCGCGCGGTCCGCCCGCCACGGAAAGTGCGGAACGTCCTCGGTCCGCAGAACCTCCGGAAGGGAACCGTCCGCCGGGCAGGCCACGGAGACCTCCCAGCCGCGCCGGCGCTGCGCGGCGACGGCCTGCGCGATGCACGCGGCGACACCGCCCGTCGTGGGCTGCGAGACGTGCAGCACCCGCAGCGGACGGCCCTCAGCCTCGCATCCGGCTGCGGCCTCGGTCCCGCCTGCGGCCTCGTCCACCGACGCGTCGTCGGTCATGCGCCGTGCACCGTTCGGTCAGCCACGCGGCTGCCCGGAAGCCTGGGCGGAGACTCCGCCGCCCGCGCCGCGTCCTCCTGGGGAACCGTGGGAGGGGGTCCGCCGGCCGCGTGACCGCGCGGCCCGCCGCCAGCGCGTCAGGCACGCGCGTCCGGCGACCACGCCCAGATATCCGGCGGACCGGGCGGAGCGGCACAGCACGACCCGCTCGTTCCACACCAGGTCAGGCTGCCACTTGAGCTTGTACTCCTCCTGGCCGCGCAGCAGGTTCAGGAACGGCAGGCCGCTCCGGTGCGCGAGCCGCAGGTCGTTGCTGAGCAGCATCAGCGCCACGTCCATGCCGTTGCGGAGGTCCGGTTCGGCCCCGTACAGGTACGCGCCGACCCAGTCGGGGCCGATCACCGCGAGGTCGCTCGCGACCACCCGTCCGTGCCGCCGGTACTCAGTGAGCGCCGCCTGCCCGGACGCGATCATCGCCGCCGCGGCCTCGCCGAGCATCGCGGCGAACCGCGGCCGCGCGTGCTCGGGATTCATCCCGCGGTCCTGCCACTGCCGTCCGTGCAGCCGCAGCATCTCCCCGACCGCCCGCTGGGCCTCGGGGGCGGCGGCCTGCCGGACGTCCAGGCCGCGCGCCTCGATCTTCCGGAGCCGCGCGCGGACCTTGCCCGCCGCGCGGCGCGGGAACCGGGCGCAGAACTCCGCCGGCTCGCAGGCCGGGAGCCGCAGGCAGACCGAGGACGGCGCGCGCCGGCCCGGCCGGGGCCAGCGCTCGGCCAGCAGCGTCACCGCTCCGTTCGGCATCACCTCGGGGAAGTCCAGGACGTCCCAGCCGGGCTCGTCCAGCAGCGCGCCGGCCAGGTGCCCGGCCGCCGCGTCCGCGTGCTCGGAGTCGACGAGCACGTCGGTGTGGTCGCTCAGACCGGCGGCCAGCGGCACCAGGACGCGGTGCCCGTGGCGCCACCGCATCATCAGCGGCGCGAGCGCGATCAGCCGCTCGTCCCGCCACACCGCGACCAGGCGCAGCCGTCCGGTCCTGCCGTAGTGCCGCCACCACGCGGCGTTCCAGGCCGAAGTCTGGAACGGCGTGGCGCGGCTGCGGCCGTACAGGTCGTCCCAGTCCTCGCGCAGCGCGTCCCATGCGGTGTCGTCGCGGTGGACCTCGGTGCGCCAGCGTGCCGCGTCCACCCGGTAGGACGGCGGGTGCAGGCTCACTTCCCGCTCACTTCCCGGCCTCCGCGGCGGCGGCCTGGTCGCCAGGGTGCGACACCGCCCGCCCACCATCGGCGGACGGCTCGGACGGCTCGGACGGCTCGGACGGCTCGGACCGCTCGGACCGCTCGGACGGCTCTGCCGGTCCCTCGTCCGAAGGCGCGTCGACGAGCGTGCCGGAACCCCGCGCCGACCTGCGGCGACCCGCGCTCGCCCGCTGCGGCCACCGCAGCCCGGCGAGCGCCGCCAGCGCCGCCAGCAGCCCCCCGGACGCCGCGCCGACCGCGACGTCGAGGACGGGCTTGGGCGAGCTGGCCGTGATCGGCGGGAGCGCGTCGCTCATCAGGACGACCCGGACGCCGGTGTCCGCCTGGTGCCCGGTCCCGTACCGGACGAGCGCGGACGCGGCGGCGTTGGCCAGGGACGCGGCGCGTCCCGGCCCCGGCGCGGACGCGGTGATCCGGATCAGCGGCGTCTCCGGCGACGTGGACGTGCGCAACCGCCGCGCGGCGGCCTCCACCGCCGTCCCCCACGGCGCGTTCGGCGCCCACGTGAGCGTCTCGGGCAG
>NZ_JBFAOF010000832.1:0-3253 GCF_040675125.1 Spirillospora sp. NPDC049652
CAGGCGGCCGACCGGCGGCCCGTCCCGGACGGCGCGGACCCGCGACGCCGCCTCGGCGGCCGTGTCCTTCTCTCCCACTCCCCCAGTGTGACAAAGCATCCCAGAACAATTCGGGTGAGGGCTTTTCATATTTTTGTCCCCCGGCGTCCGAGTCGCTTTCTTCCCATGCCTTCCCAAGCGCGGTGATACTCCTCACGCGGTTCGGTGAGCGGAGGGAGTCCCATGGGCATCGACGACCTGACACGGCGCGGTTTTCTCGCGGGAACGGCGGGCGCCGCGGCCGTCCTCGCGGCGGGCGGGACCGAGGCCGAAGCGGCGGCGTCCACCCGCGCGCCCGTGTCGGCGCTGCCGGAACCGTCCGGTTCGGGCATCGACCACATCGTCGTCGTGATGATGGAGAACCGGTCCTTCGACCACTACATGGGATGGCTGCCCGGCGCGGACGGCAAGCAGGAGGGCCTGACCTTCACCGACGCCGCGGGCGCCGAGCACTCCACGCACCACCTGACCGTCCCGTGGGGGTGCGGGTTCAACGACCCCGACCACTCCTACGGCGGCGGACGCGTCGAGTACAACGAGGGCAAGTGCGACGGCTGGCTGCGCGCCGGAGACAACGACGTGTTCTCCATCGGCTACTTCAAGGGCCCCGACCTGGGCTTCCACGGCCGCGCCGGACGCGACTGGACGGTCTGCGACCGGTACTTCCCGGCGATCATGTCGTCCACCTTCCCGAACCGGATCTTCCAGCACGCCGCGCAGACCGACCGGACGTCCAACACGTTCACGATCTCCGAGCTCACCACCATCTGGGACCGCCTCAAGGCGAAGAGGATCCCCTGCCGGTACTACTTCAGCGACGTGCCGTTCACCGCGCTCTGGGGCCTGAAGCACCTGGACGTCAGCCGGAACATCGCCGAGTTCTACGCCGACGCCAGGGCCGGGCGGCTGCCCGCCGTCAGCTTCGTCGAGCCCGGGTTCCTCGGCGAGGCGCTGCCCGGAATGTCCGAGGACGAGCACCCGCTGGCCGACATCCGCCTCGGCCAGAGCTTCCTCAACCGGGTCTACACGGCCGTCACCACGTCCCCGAACTGGCCGCGCACCCTGCTGGTGATCAACTACGACGAGTGGGGCGGCTTCTTCGACCACGTCCCGCCGCCGGCCGGCCCCGACCCGCGCCCCGACCTCGGCACCGGCCTGCGCGGCTTCCGCGTCCCGTGCCTGCTGATCTCCCCACGCGCCCGGCGCCGCTCGATCGCCCACGAGGTCTACGACCACACCTCGGTCCTCAAGGCCGTCGAGTGGCGCTGGGGCCTGCAACCGCTGTCGGTCCGGGACGCCGCCGCCCGCAACATCGCCGAGGTGCTGGACTTCCAGTCCAAGCCGAACCTGACCGCCCCGCGCTACACGGTCCCCCGGCCGGTCACCCTCGGCTGCCTCGACCCACACCCCCACACCGGCGACGACTGGCACGAGCTGGCCGCCTACGCCGCCCGCCACGGCTTCGGCGCGAAGCGCCGCTGACCCCGCCCTCCGCCGCCCGTCCCCGCCGGTCGGCGCCGCTGACCAGCCCGGCCTCGATGTCACATCCACTCGGAATCCACGCTAAAGTTTTCCTTGTCGCCGCGAGGGGCCGGCCCGAAAGGGAGGCGCCGAGCAGCACATGCGGAAGTGGCTCAGGGGTAGAGCATCACCTTGCCAAGGTGAGGGTCGCGGGTTCAAATCCCGTCTTCCGCTCTCCGGCCCACCCTCCCAGGTGGACGTTCCGGGCGATTAGCTCAGTGGGAGAGCGCTACCTTGACACGGTAGAGGTCACTGGTTCAATCCCAGTATCGCCCACCATCGAGAACGCAGGTCAGACGATGTCTGGCCTGCGTTTCCGCTTCCCTCCCCCCGGACACCCGGCCCCGCGCTCGCGTCGACGTCCTGCCGCTGCGGCCCGGGCGTGACGCCGTCCGCCACAAGGCCGGGCCGCACGGCATGTGTCGTCCATTACCGGACAGGCCATCGGAATGGCTTTACCGCGTCGGCGAAAGGCGCTTTCGAGGTGCCGCCACCGCGTCGAGAACGAATCGACGATGTCGCGTCCGCCCGTCCCGATTGACTCCCCCTGCCCTGCCACGGTCCTGCGGGGCCCCTGGCTTGACCAGCATGTAACCGGTGGAGCACGCGTTGTGCGCGCGAACCGCCGCAACGCCTTCATTGCTCTCATCCTCGGGCGAATTCGGCCAACCAGCTGGTTGGAAGGGTGTCCGCGCCGGTCCGGCAGGTGACAGACTTCGGCCCGGGGACGGCTTTCTTCGGGGCGATGACTTTTGGTGAGGGAGTTTCATGGCCGGGATCACGCGGCGGTCGGAGAAGGAACCGCTGCTGAAGACGCGGTTCCTGTCGCACGGGACGCTGGAGGTGGTGAACCTCCAGGCTTCACGGCGGTTCTACGAGGAGGTCCTCGGGCTGGAGGTGATCCAGCACGCGCCGATCGGGCTGCTGGTGCGGCTCGGGAGCGACCACGTGTACGTGGCCGTGGAGACGCCGAAGGCCGAGCAGCACGAGATGCCGCTGCTCGGGCACAACGGACTCGACGTGAGCAGCCGCGAAGAGGTGGACGAGGCGCACGCCAAGCTCTCGGCCGTCCGGGAGGAGTACGGCATCCGGAAGCTGACCAGGCCGGTCGACCAGCACGGCACCTACGCGTTCTACCTGCAGGACCTCGACCGCAACTGGTGGGAGATCGGCCACCTGCCGCCCGGCGGCCACACGTTCCGCTTCGAGGACCCGAAGTACGACCTCACCGCCCCCGGCACGCCGGAGGACGGGACGGAGACGGCGACCGAGTAGCTCCGGCTCACCGCACCCCGGGTGAGCACCCCGTACCTCACGGCCGTGCCTCGCCTCACGGGCGTGCCGCGTCGGACGGGCGTGCTGTGCCGCCGCGGCCCATGACGTCCCGGAACGAGCGGGTGAGGAGGCGGAGGCCCGTCGCGACGCGTTCGGTCGGGACGGAGCCGTAGCCGAGCACGATCCCGGGTAGCCGGGTGTCGTCGCAGTAGGCCGACAGGTCCTCGGCGGCGACACCCAGCTCGCCGGCCCTGGCCAGCACCGAGCGGACGTCGCCCGGCGCGTCCGGCCTGAGCAGCGCGCACACGTGCAGCCCCGCCGTCGAGGGGACCGGGTCGAGCCAGGCGGCCAGGCCGCCGCCGAGGGCCTCGGCGATCAGCTCGTGGCGGGCGGCGTAGGTCCGGGTGGCCTTGCGGAC
>NZ_JBFAOF010000833.1:0-3253 GCF_040675125.1 Spirillospora sp. NPDC049652
GATCTCGATCGTGGTCAGGTCGTCCACGGTGGCGAGCATGTCGCGGAGCGCGCCGGACCCCGCGGGACCGTCGGCGCCGGTCCTGCCCGTGTCCTCGGCGCCCGCGGGCCGGGCGGCCTGCTCGGGACGCGAGTACCGGGCCGACAGCCCGGGCCAGCGCGAACCCCGCGCCAGGACGATCAGGCCGGCGGTGGCGAGCAGCACGCCGCCCGCCATGGACAGCCCCCACCAGGGCTCCACGTGGACGACCGGGTGCGCGCCGAGTCTCATCAGCGCGCTCTTCTCCGCCGCGATCTTGGCGACGTGCCCGGGCCGGGACGCGGTCACGGACGTGACCACGACGCCCGCGCCGAACAGCGCGAGCAGCAGCCCGACGCCCGCGCGGACCCGTCCGGCCGTGGCGAACAGCGCGGCGAGCCCGGCGAGCCCCGCCCAGCCGAGCGCGGACGCGAACTGGCCGAGGTCGTGACCGGTGAGGTGCTGGGTGAAAGGCGTGATCGCGTTCTGCGCGCGGACGGTGGCCCAGCCCTGGCCGGCGGCGAGCAGGGTCAGCCCGGCTCCGGCGGCGCACACCAGGGCCGCGACGCCGCGTTCCCGGGCGGAGGTCACGACTGCTCGGCGGGCCGTTCGCCGACCGCCGCGTCCAGGACGTCGGCGTCGAAGCAGGTCCGGTCGCCGGTGTGGCAGGCCGCGCCGACCTGGTCCACCTTGAGGAGGATCGCGTCCTTGTCGCAGTCGAGCGCGACCGACTTGATCCACTGCTGGTGGCCGGAGCTCTCGCCCTTCACCCAGTACTCCTGGCGGCTGCGCGACCAGTAGGTGGCGCGGCCCGTGGTGAGCGTGCGGTGCAGCGCCTCGTCGTTCATCCACGCCAGCATCAGCACCTCACCGGTGTCGTACTGCTGGGCGATGGCGGCGACGAGCCCGTCGGCGTCGCGCTTGAGCCGCGCGGCGATCTCGGGGTCGAGTGAGGACTCGGAAGGGGCAGCGGACATGCGGTCCATTCTGCCGCAGGCCCCCGGCCGTCCGCGTCCAGGTCCCGTTTTCCGTCCCCCTTCCAGGTCAGCCCTTAGGGCGGGCCCGGGCGCGCCTTGGCGGGCGGGACGGAGGTCCGGCGCGAACGCGAGTGACGAAAGACACAGCGCGCCGGACGGGCCGGAGAGCCGCGCGCGGAGGGAGCGGAAGGGAAAGGCACCCGGAACGCAGCGCGGCCCGCGTTCCGAAAGGAACGCGGGCCGCGCGGACGACTGCGGGTGTTACAGGGGGACGACCTGGTCAGCCTGCGGACCCCGGTTACCCTGCGTCACTTCGAACTGGACGCGCTGGTTCTCGTCCAGCGAGCGATACCCGGAGGTCTGAATCGCCGAGTAGTGCACGAAGACGTCGGGGCCACCACCGTCGACGGCGATGAAGCCGAAGCCCTTTTCGGCGTTGAACCACTTCACGGTGCCCTGCTGGGGCATGTCTTTCTCCTTGCGGCAAAACGTGGGCCCACACCTCGCGGGCCCAGCGCGGCTGCTAGCGGAACGCTCTCGCCGCCCGGGATGGTCCCGGATAGCCAAAACGCCCGCTGCCATCAGTCCGCGGGCGTCCGTACAAACGATCGAGAACCACGACTGCAACCGACCGGACCACAGTATCACCGGATCCGCGTAAAACGCAGGAGCCGCAACCCTTTCGATCGGCGCCCCGAGCGCCGCCGACCCGCACGACACATCGGGGCGACACCTGACGGACATCCGTCGATGCGAGTTCGGCGCTTGTTCGGTGCCGGGGAGGGCGCGGATTCGCGCTGGCCACCATGGTGATAAGCGCGATTCCGACCGAACGGGGCGGAGTGTCCGCGCACGCGCCGGAAGGGGGCCGCCAAGCCGACTCGCCGTTTCCCAAACATGGAGAAGTTCCGCCGAGAGCGGAGCGCGCGGGGCCTGGGCGGCCGTCCCGGCCCCGGACCACCCGAAGCGACCGGGTGGTCATGGTGCGCGGCGGACCCGCGCGACGCACCGAGGGACCGATCGGCCTGTCGTACTAGGAGATACCGAACCTCCGGAACCTCTGGAACCTCCTGAGCCCCACCCATGACCGGATCCGGTTCGCGGGGAACTCGGAGGCGGTTCGCCGGTGCCTGCCACCACTCCCCCGCGCCATCCGACCGCGGAGCCGCCGACACGCCCGACCGCACCTCGGGCGCCCCTCGCGACGCACCCAACCTGTGTCCTATGGATACATTTTTAAGGACATAGAGGGCAATTTTTATGCGCCGAAGACGAGTTCTGTCGCGTGTACGCATGCCGAGGGCACTCGGAACCGGGGCGCGGACGGCAGATGGCGTCGCGGTGAACAAAGGAGTCGGCGACCCACGCCATTTTCTCGACGTCAAGAAGAGTGTGCGAAGGGCGACTCGGCCGCGGCCCCGATTCCCCTTCCGTCCCTTCACCGAACAACCCGGCGCGGACCCATGCCGACTGCGAACCGTGTCGGCACTCCGGCCGGACTACCGCCCCTGAACGCGGCGGCACGGCACCGACCCGCCGGCGAGCGGCCCCGCCCCCCAGACCCTCGGCCCAGGACTCCGCCCCGGACTCGGGCGTCCGGCCTCGCCTCCAGGACGAGCCGTCCACCTTAACCATCGGGGACGCCTCGTATTCCCCGCACACCTCAGGGGAACGGGCGCGACTGCCGGGAGCGACGCCTCCGGCGGGAGGCCCGGCGGCGGTCACCCGACCGCCCACCCGGGGGCCCGAGGTGATCATGGTGGGAATACCCGATACGCCCGGATGGTAGGGATAGTCGCGCCCTCAACCCTTTGACCCAAGGAGCCCCCGTGCCAGCAGGCTCATCTCGACGCGGAGCCTCATCCCCCGACCAAGCCCCCTCCGTCCCCCCGGCCCCCGCCACAACCGACGCCACCGGCGGCGCTTCCGCGCCCGACACGGCGGCGGAGGGCCGCAGGCCGGTGGAGAACGGCGTCGCGGCGGGCCCCTCCCCCGCGCCGGTCTCCGGCGGTGGGCGGAAGGAGGAGCGGAAGGAGGCGACGACGGCCTCCGCCGCGGCCGAGCTGGGGGCCGACGGGGCCTCCTCCACCGGGCAGATCCTGCGGGAGGGGATGCGGGTCCTCGGGGTGGCCATCCGGGCCGAGCCCCGGGTGTTCGCCATCTCGGTGC
The DNA here is from genome assembly GCF_040675125.1 of Spirillospora sp. NPDC049652. Lineage (NCBI taxonomy): Bacteria > Bacillati > Actinomycetota > Actinomycetes > Streptosporangiales > Thermomonosporaceae > Spirillospora > Spirillospora sp. NPDC049652. The sequence continues at coordinate 3,165 of NZ_JBFAOF010000833.1, forward strand.
TGGCCAGCGCCCTGTACGGCGCGATGACGGTCGGGACGGCGCAGGCGCTCGGCTGGGCCACGCAGCACACCGTCCTGCCCGCGTTCGAC
>NZ_JBFAOF010000834.1:0-3253 GCF_040675125.1 Spirillospora sp. NPDC049652
CCGCCCGGTGCCGGCGCTCGCACCCCGCATCGCGCTGCGGATCACCGCCGAACCGCTGGCCGGCGAACGCCTCGCGGGCGAGGGGACCCTCGACCAGGTGCTCGCCGACCTGCGGCGACTGCGGGAGATGGGGGCCGAGAGCGTCGTGCTCGACCCGGTCCTCGCCCACCCGGACGAGACCCTGCGCCCCGAAAGAGCCTGGCGGGACCTTGCCGCCGTGGCCGCCCACCGAAAGGAACTCACGTGACACCCGACGAGGAACGCCTGCTGCGCCGGGCCGTCGAGATCGCCGTCCAGTCCCGCGCGGACGGGTACGCGCCCTACGGCTCGCTGCTCGCCAGCCCGGACGGCGCCATCCTGATCGAGGCGCACAACACCGTGCGCGCCGACCGGGACATCAGCGCCCACCCCGAGCTGAAGCTGGCCCGGTGGGCGGCCCGCGAGCTCGACGCGGACACCGCCGCCGCGACGACGATGTACACCAGCTGCCAGCCGTGCGGCATGTGCACCGGCGCGATCGACCGCTCGGGGCTGGGCCGGGTGGTGTACGCGCTGTCCAGCGAGCAGCACGACGCGCTCACCCCCAAGGGCGGATGGCCGTCCGTCCCGCAGGACGGCCCCGCCCTCCACGAGGAGGCGCGCGCCGCGATCGACGGCTACTACACCTGACGCGTCACAGGCCGTGCCGGCGGTCGCCGAGGACCGACTCGGCGACCAGCGCCTCGACGGCCGCGTCGAACTCCGCCGCGCTCCGCGCGGTGGCTCGGGCGCGCTCGACGGCCAGCCGGGCGTCCTCCTCGACGAGGTCGGCGTTGAGCGCCATCGCGGCCGCCGATCCCTGTGCCGCGGCCATGATCACCTGGACGAAGGGGTTCGCGACGTTGCCCGCCGCGGACACGCCGGGAACGCTGGTGCGGCCCATCGCGTCGGTCCGGACCCGGCCGTCGTCGTCGCGGGCGCAGCCGAGCCCGGCGAGCATCCCGTCGTTGGCGACCATCTCGCTCTGCACGAACAGGGCGCGGCGCTCCACAACGCGCCCGTCACTCATCTCGACGCCTCGGAGCCCGTCCTCGTCCGCGACGACCCGCTTGACGTGGCCCTCCACGAGGGCGATGCCGCGAGTTGCGAGACGCTCGCGGTCCTCCGGCGAGATGCCCTGGCCGTGGACGAACATGGTGACGTCCGGGGACCACTGCCGGACCAGCAGCGCCTGGTGGACGGCCATCGGGCTGGTCGCCAGCACGCCGAGCGGCCGGTCGCGGACCTCGTAGCCGTGGCAGTAGGGGCAGTGCAGGACGTCCTTCCCCCAGCGTTCACGCAGGCCCGGCAGGCCGGGCAGTTCGTCGCGCACGCCGGTCGCGACCAGGACGCGCCGGGTCCGCAGGGTCGCGCCGCCGGACAGCCGGACGGTGAAGGCGGGGTCCGGACCGTCCTCGCCGGCGATCTCGTCCACGCGGGCGGCGATGGGCTCGACGCCGTAGCCGGCGAGTTCGGCGCGGCCCGCCTCGAGCAGCGCCAGCGGGGGCATGCCGTCCCGGGACAGGAAGCCGTGCATGTGGGCGGCGGGGGCGTTGCGCGGCGCGCCGCCGTCCAGGATCGCGACGCGGCGGCGGGCACGGGCCAGTACCAGGCCCGCGCTCAGCCCGGCGGCGCCGGCTCCGACGACCACCACGTCGTGCATGTTCTCGGTGTTGTTCTCGTTCCTGTTGTTCTCGTTCATTCGGTCACCTCCGCCGCCAGCGTGCGTCGGGGGACGTGAGGTCGGCAACTCTAGTTGCCATTTCCGGGACGCAGCAGGTGGAATGGGGGTATGGAGCATCCGCGCGGTCCCGCATCGAACCACCGGGCATCGACTCATCAGGCATCGGCTCACGGCGCGCCGGCCCACGACGCGGCCGCTGATCCGTCGTCCGCGATCGACCGGGCCCTCACCGAGGTCGGGCCGCGCCTGCGGAAGCTGCGCGCCGAGCGCGGCATCACGCTGGGCGCGCTCGCCGAGGCGACCGGGATCTCCAAGAGCACCCTGTCCCGGCTGGAGTCGGGGCAGCGCCGCCCCAGCCTGGAGCTGCTGCTTCCGCTGGCGCAGGTCTACCAGGTGCCTTTGGACGAGATGGTCGGCGCTCCCGAGGTCGGCGACCCGCGGGTGCGGCTGACCCCGCGCGACGGCGGCGACCGCACGGTGATCCCGCTGACCAAGCACCCCGGGCCGCTGCAGGCGTGGAAGACGATCCTGCCGGGGGACGGGCGCTGCGAGCCGAACCCGGTGACGCACGAGGGCTACGAGTGGCTGTACGTGCTGTCCGGACGGCTCCGGCTGGTCGTCGGCGACCACGACCTGGAGCTGACGCCCGGCGAGGCCGCCGAGTTCGACACCCGCCTGCCGCACTGGTTCGGCCCGGCGAACGCCGAACCGGTCGAACTGCTCAGCCTGTTCGGCCGCCAGGGCGAACGCTTCCACCTGCGTGCCGCGCCCCGGTCCCGGCGTCCCGGCGGCGCCGACTGATCGCCGCTCCCGCCGGGGAGGATCGGGCGGCCGGAGCCGGGCCGGTCAGACGCCCCATTCCTGCCGGTAGGCGGGGTGGTCGGCGTACGCGGAGGCGAGCGCGCGCACCGTGGCGAGCCGGACGGCCTGCGCCGCCTCGGCGGCCTCCCCGCGCTGCCCGGTGGACATGAGCCATGCGGCCTTCACGTACTCGTCCAGGATGAGGCGCTTGGCCGCGACCTCGCGCAGCGCACGGGCCGGACTGTGGCGGGCGATGTGCTCGGCGTAGCTCTCGTTCTCCGCCTGGGCGACGAATCCCGGCCGTTCCGGACCGCCCGTCTCGGAAGCCGACGCACCCGGCCCCGCCGCACCCGAGCCGGCGGCTTTCGCGCCGTCGCGCGGGGCGCAGTCGCTCGCGGAGGTGTCCAGGCTGACCGAGCCCGGGGGAGACGGCCGCCAGGCCGCACCCGAACCGGCGCGTGCGATCTGCTCGTCCTTGGCGATGCGTGCCCGCAGGAACTCCACCAGCTCGTCCACCCGGCCATTGTGCAGGGCGGGTCGGACGAATCACACCCCGCGCGGTCAGCCGAGCCGGAAAGCGGAGGCCAGGGTGCGGAGCTCCGCCACGCCGAGCAGCCGCGCCACCAGCGCGTACAGCACGCCTCCGGCTGCGGACGCGGCGACGACCACCAAGGCGGCGCCGGCCGTTCCGCCGCCGAGGTGGCCGGTGCCGAGCGAGCCGTCCACGGCCCGGGCGACGACGGCGGCGAC
>NZ_JBFAOF010000835.1:0-3247 GCF_040675125.1 Spirillospora sp. NPDC049652
CCGCGTCGACCCCTGGCGGCTGGCCGGCGAGCTGACCGCCCTCGGCCTTGGACTTCCCGCGCGCTGGGGCAGGCTCGCGCGGCTCGGCGTCCCGGTCTGCCCGGTCGTCGACGGAGAGGTCCTCACCGAAACACCCTGGAACGCGCTGGCGAACGGACGCGCTGCCGGGAGCGACCTCCTCACTGGTCACACGCGTGACGAGTTCCGCCTGTTCAGCGTCATGATGGGACGGATCGGAACGTTCACCGAGGAGGACACCCGCAGGGCCCTCGACCTGTTCGCGCCGCCCCCGGACGGCCCTGCCTCCTACCGCGCGGCGTATCCGCGGGCCACCCACGGGGAACTGCTCGAAACCGTGCACTCCGACGCCCTCTTCCGGATGCCCACACTGCATCTGGCGTTGGCGAACCACACGTCCGGAGGCACGTCGCACCTGTTCGAACTCCAGCTTCCGGCGCCTGGAGCGGGCGGCCTCCTGGGCGCGTGCCACAGCCTGGATGTCCCGCTCGCGTTCGGCACGTTCGCCAGCCCCACGGGCAGGCACTTCTTCGGCGACCAGCCCGCGCCCGAGGTCGTGTCCGTGTCCCGGGAACTGCAGCAGGCATGGATCCGGTTCGCCGCCACCGGCGACCCCGGCTGGCCCGCCTGCGAACCCGATCGGCACTTGACCCGCGTCCTGGACGCCGAGTCGCGCACCGTCCCCTACCCGGAGGCCGCGTCCCAGCGGATCTGGGCGGACCACCTTCCAGCCCCGTTCGACGTCTCGCCCGCGCTTTCGAGGAGCATCGGGATGGCTTGACCGAGCGGTGATTCACGACGTCGCCATGCCCGTGGCTTCCGGATGCCTCATGGCCTCCCGGCCGGGACGGGCATCGTCCGCGCGGCCTCACCGTCCGACGCGTCCGTCCGCCCGCGCGGGAGCAGCAGCCGTCCCATGTGCCAGGCCACCGCGTACCCGAACAGGACGGCGGCCACCGCGCCCACGACCCTGACCACCACCACGCGCACACTGTCGGTGCCGAACCCGGGCACCGCGACAGCCGCAGCCGCCGCGACAAGCACACCGGTCAGCACGCCCCAGCGCACAAGCACGGGCAGAGACCGGGAAACGGGGGAGGGCTGCGCCGGCACGCGCCGCCACAACCAAACGAGCAGCACCACCGCACCGATCAGCGTGTTGGCGTAGGAGATCACCGTGAGGCCGTCCGTCGAGCCCACCACCGGATCCCGCAGGAACGGGAACACCGCGGCCATCCCACCCTTGGTCGTCGCGTCCCAGGCGATATGCGAACCGATCCCCACCAGCGCCGAAACCGGCCCCCACACCAACAGCGAGAAACCCCGCCCGCCCGAGGACGCCCGAACCGGCGACCAGAATGCGAACCGCGCGGGAAGAAGCAGTGAGAGCGGTCTCCGGCACACCTGGAACACGCCCACGAGCACCGCCGTCACCAGCAGGTCGAACCCGAACATGCCGAACATCCCGGTGACCCCGTGGGTGGCGCCGGCGTCGAACACTCGGAAGTACCACGCCCCCGGAACCAGCAGCACCTCCTGCACCTCGAACGGAACGTAGTACGGCAGGTCAGGCGCCATCGCCCCGGCGACCAGCGCGACCGGCACGAACGGACGGCGCAGCAAGGGCAGCACAGCGGCCGGATGACAGAACGTGAAAGGCAACGAACAGATCCTTGAACAGGGGAGGGCGCACCACACGGAAACCGATCGGCACAAGAAACCGGCCGTTCCGCAATGTCCCTAGCACTTTGTCACCCCTCGGCCACTCTGAGCATCACCTCACGGGACGATTCGCCCCTCACTCCCCAAGGCGATCCCTCAGTCCCAAGGCCGCTGCGAAAATAACCCTCCAGCAGTACCCCCCAACGCTGTCACCACCGGAAACAAGCACCCCAGAGCCCCGCCAGACTCCCCACACCCGCCCTGAACCAGGGAGAACCTGCAACTCGGCCGTCGTCGCACCTCTCCGCCGCGGGCGCAATGATCAGCCGGCTTTGCCCCGGGCGATGTAGATCTTCATGTCGGTGAAGTCGAGGGTGATGTTGTAGGGCTTGAAGAAGGAGTGGAAGAAGCCGCCCAGCGAGTCGAAACCGTATTCGTCAGCCGGCATCTCCGGGGCCGCGTTGCAGTAGACCTCCCGGGCGGCGGCGCTGCCGAGGCGGATCTCCGTCGGGTAGCAGGGGTAGACGACTATCGGATGGCTGTGGCCGAACGTCTCAAGCGGGCGGTCGTAGTCGGTCCGGATCCGCAACTGCTCGGCCACGTCCCCCATCACGACCGCGGCGCACTCGCTGACGCCGCCGATGTTCAGGCTCACCGGCCGCGGGCCGGAGCCCGCGAAGCTGCCCGTGCTGTGCACGTACTGCTCCCGGGCCAGCCACAGCGGCAGGGGCTTCGCGCCCGCCCGGACGGCGTCGGCCCGGACCTTCCTGGCCGCCTCCGGGGTCCGGCGGCGCAGGATCAGCGACCGGCCCGCGTAGTCGAAGGTGGTCAGGAAGTGGTAGAAGACCCACGTTCCGATGATGCCGTCACCGGACGCGGGATCGTCCTGGTCGGTATCCGTCCACTCGACGGGCACGTTGCGCAGTTCGATGTCGCCCAGCTTGAAGGAGTCCGCCACCCCGAAGTACTGCCACGCGCTGCCGTTCTTGTAGTCGATCTTCTGCTTGGCCACGGGGCGCAGCCCGGTCTCCTCGGCCGCCTTCGCGGACATGCCCAGCCACGGGGCGCCGGTGTAGAACATGAAGCGCTTCGGCGGTGATCCGTTGACCGAGGCCTCGACCAGCGGTGACGGGTCCATCTGCTGCCAGGGCACCCGGCCGATGTCGCCGTGGACCTGATAGGGCTCACCGATGACCGCCGCGAACCACTCGGCCCGGGTCACCTGGCCCGCCGCTCGCCAGCGCGGTGCGGCGAGGGAGAGTTTGTCCTGCCGGGTGTAGCAGTCACCCAGGAACCGGTTGGTCTGCTTGTCGTCCGGCGCCAGTTCGAGGGCCATGTTGAGGTACTTCTCGGCGTCGGGGAACCTGTTGCCCAGTAGCCCGACGTAGCCGCGCTGGCGGGCCGCGTGCAGATTCGCGGGGTCCGCCTCCAGGATCTTCTCGTACGCGCGGCCCGCCTGCTCGAACTGCCCGGCTTTGAACAGCGCGTCCGCGTCGCCGCCGTCGGCGTATCAACGACGACCCGAAGGTCTGGGAGGGCATGTGGCGCACCCAGACCCGCATGGGCC
>NZ_JBFAOF010000836.1:0-3235 GCF_040675125.1 Spirillospora sp. NPDC049652
GGCCCGCCCGGCGCAGCGTGCTCACCGGAATGCCCGCGTACAGCGCCGCCAGGCCCCGCGGGCCCAGCTGGACGGCCGTCGCGTCCTCCGCGCTCTGCTCCAGGCGTCCCTCGCCGTCCTTGACGGTCAGCGTCCAGTGGCCCGTGTTGGCGGTGAGCAGCTCGTCGGTGAGGCGCAGCGGGACCTCCGCGCTCACGCCGGGACGGTACCCCCGCAGCTCGATCGCCCTGGGCGCGTCCAGGACGCGCAGCATCCACTGGGTGCGGTCGATCATGTCGTGCTCGCGCTCGGCGACCAGCCACAGCACCGGGTCGTGGGGGGCGAGGTTCGCCTTCACCGAGTCGGCCGTGGACGCGCCCGAGCCGACGATCGCCCACAGCGCCCGGGCCGTCCGCTCCGAGCCGGCGACGACCTTGTCGATCACCAGGGAGGAATTGTCCGGGGCCCACCGGTAGGCCAGGAAGCCGTCGTCGGCCAGGTAGGCGAACATGCCGCCGGACGCCAGCCGGACCCGCCACAGGTCGGCTCCGGTGTCGACCGGGCCGCTGTCGCGGGCGCCCTCGTGCACGCGCGCGATCGTCGCCGCGATCTCCTCGGCGTCCCGCGGGCCGACCCGCCGCACCGGCACCCGGTCGGCGCGGATGCCGCGCAGCGCCTCGGTCTTCATCGTCACCCGGTGCAGTCCGCCCGCGTGCTCCCAGCCGAGCCCCCGGTACAGGGTCGTCGTGGCCGGATGCAGGGCCGAGAGCACGTCGCCCAGCTCCAGGGCCCGGCGCAGGGCGGCCGTCACGACCGCGCGGCCCGCGCCGCGCCCCCGGTCCTCCGGGGCGACCGTGACGCCCGCCAGCCCGCCCATCGGAACGGCCCGCCCCTCCCACCACTGCCGGAACGCCAGGACGCGGGCGGTGGAGACCAGCCGCCCGCCGTCGAAGCCGCCGAGCTGCCGGCCGGCGGCCATCACGCTCGCCGAGCCCTCCCGCCAGGAGCGGACGTCGGCCTCCGGCACGTGCCCGAAGGCGCGCACGCGGTTGTCAAGGGCGGCGTCGAGGTCGGCGGCGGTCAGTTCACGGATCTCCATGATCCCCACCCTAGGCCGACGAAACGAAGGACGCCGCCTCCCGGTCTCCGGGAAGCGGCGTCCTGGCGATGCGGAACTACTCGATCGCCGCGAGCACGTCGTCCGAGACGTCGAAGTTCGCGTAGACCTCCTGGACGTCGTCGGAGTCCTCCAGCGCGTCGAGGAGACGGAACACCTTCTTGGCGTTCTCCTCGTCGAGCGGGACCGACATCGTCGGCAGGAACTTGCTCTCGGCCGACTCGTAGTCGATGCCGGCCTCCTGCAGGGCCTGGCGGACCGGCAGCAGGTCGCCCGCCTCGGAGACCACCTCGAACTGGTCGCCGATGTCGTTGACGTCCTCGGCGCCCGCCTCCAGGGCGGCCATCATGACGTCGTCCTCGGAGGTGCCCTCCTTGGGGACGATGATGACGCCCTTGCGGTTGAACATGTACGAGACCGAGCCGGGGTCGGCGAGCGAGCCGCCGTTGCGGGTGAGCGCGACCCGGACCTCGGAGGCGGCGCGGTTGCGGTTGTCGGTGAGGCACTCGATGAGCACCGCGACGCCGCCGGGCGCGTAGCCCTCGTACATGATGGTCTGCCAGTCGGCGCCGCCCGCCTCCTCACCGGCGCCGCGCTTGCGCGCGCGCTCGATGTTGTCGTTCGGGACCGAGCTCTTCTTCGCCTTGTAGATGGCGTCGTACAGCGTCGGGTTCGAGTCGGGGTCGCCGCCGCCGGTGCGCGCCGCGACCTCGATGTTCTTGATCAGCTTGGCGAAGAGCTTGCCGCGCTTGGCGTCGAGGGCGGCCTTCTTGTGCTTGGTCGTCGCCCACTTGGAATGGCCGGACATGCTTAATCCTCCTCCATCGCCCGGCGCACCAGATCGGCGAAGTAGTGGTGCACGCGGTAGTCGCCCGTCAGTTCAGGGTGGAACGAGGTCGCCATGAGGCGGCCCTGACGGACGGCGACGATCCTACCGACGTTCGGGCCGCTCTCGGCACGACCCAGGACCTCGACGGCGTCTCCGACGCGCTCCACCCAGGGGGCGCGGATGAACACGGCGTGGAACGGCGCGTCCCCCATGCCGGTCAGCGGCACCGGCGCCTCGAACGAGTCGACCTGGCGGCCGAAGGCGTTGCGGCGCACCGTCATGTTGATGCCGCCGACCGTCTCCTGGCCGGCCACGCCGCCCTCGATCCGGTCCGCCAGCATGATCATGCCGGCGCAGGAGCCGTAGGCGGGCATCCCGGCCTCGATCCGCTTGCGCAGCGGTTCCAGCAGGTCGAAGGCCCGGGCGAGCCGCCACATCGTGGTGGACTCGCCGCCGGGCACCACCAGGCCGTCCACGCGCTCCAGTTCCTCGGGGCGGCGGACGGCCAGGGTCCGCGCCCCGGCGCCCTCCAGCGCCCGAGCGTGCTCCAGCACGTCGCCCTGCAGAGCGAGCACGCCGATGGTCGGCACAGCAGTCACCAAAGCGTCCTTCCGGGGAGTTCTCGGGGTCGTTCACAACCCTAAACGTTCTGTACAACGCCTCCGGGCCCGCGCCTGCTTCCCGGACGGGCGCCGCGACGCGGCCGGAGGCGGAGAGGCGATCGGCCGGGCGGGCTATCAGGCGATCTTGAAGCGGCGCAGCGGCAGTTCGAGGGGCAGGAAGCCGTCCGGGCCGAGGGACGCCAGGTCGCGGCCGACCATGTGCTCGCGGGCGATGGCGAGGCCGAACTCCTCCGGGGAGAACGGCAGCGGGACGTCGGGCGCGCCGCCGTCGATCCCGGCCCAGTAGGGGCGTTCGGCGGGCATCCGGCCGCCCTGGTCGATGACCACGCCGTCCTCGCTGGTCACGAACACCTCGCGGCGCAGCCCGCCGGCCTCGTACCAGCGGAACCAGCAGCCGGAGGCCACGTTCTGCAGCACCAGCACGCCGCAGCGCGCGCCCGGCAGGGCGGTGGCGACGGTGTCGGCGATCCGGCGGGCGTCGTCGTCCAGGCCGAACAGCCGCCGGTCGCAGACCAGCAGGGCCCCGTCGAACGCGCCGACGAACAGCTCGTCCTCGTAGGGCCACAACGCGAAGTCCAGGACGGTGTCGCCGGTCTCGACCAGCGTCGCGCCGGGGCGCAGCCGCCGGGCCAGGTCCGCGGCGGCGGCGCCGTCGGGGGTCAGGCCCGGCCGAGGTGTTCCGGCCGG
>NZ_JBFAOF010000837.1:0-3221 GCF_040675125.1 Spirillospora sp. NPDC049652
CTGCCCGCCCCGGCCGCGCTGATCGTCGCGCCGCTGTTCACGCCCCGGCTGATGGAGCGGCTCGGCGTCCGCGTCGTGCTCGGCGCGGGGATGGCCCTCGCCGCCGCCGGGATGCTGGTGCCGTGGGTCGCCGACGCCGCCGGACGGCTGGAGTACGCGGAGATCGCGGTCGCGCTGGTGTGCCTCGGCACCGGCTTCGGCATCGCCGCGACCGCCGCGTCCGTGGCGCTGCTGTCGTCCTCGCCGCAGGAGGAGGCGGGCGGCGCGGCGGCCGTCGAGGAGATCTCCTACGAGCTGGGCGGCGCGATGGGCGTCGCCGCGATCGGCAGCCTCGCCGCCGTCCTGTACCGGGGGCACGTGCCCGACCTCGGCCTCGGCGAGGACCAGATGGCCCGCGTCCGCGACTCGATCGGCGAGGCCGCCGTCGTCGCGGCGCAGAACGGCGGCGGGCTCGGCGCGCGGATCACCGCGGTCGCCGCCTCCTCGTTCACCCACGCCCTCGGCGTGTCGTTCGCCGCCGCCGCGATCCTCCTGCTCGCTTCGGGGTACGTCGGCTACCGGGTCATCCCGTCCAGTTTCCGGCCCACCGAGAACAGCCATTGAACCCGTCCGGAAAGGACCACCACGATGAGGGCAGCCAGCTACGACGCCTACGCTCCGGACAACTCGCGCCTGCGGGTCGGGGAGGTCCCGGACCCGCGCGTCGGACCGGGCCAGGTGCTGGTCGAGGTGCGCGCCGCCGGGGTCAACCCGGTGGACTGGAAGATCATGGCGGGCGGGCTCGACCCGCTGATGGAGGCGGTCTTCCCCGTCGTCCCCGGCTGGGACGTCGCGGGCGTCGTGGTGGACGTCGGCCTGGACACGCCCGAGTTCACGCCCGGCGACGAGGTCGTCTCCTACGCCCGGACGCCGATCGTCCGGCACGGCACGTTCGCCGAACTCGTCGCCGTCCCGGCCGAGATCCTCGCCCGCCGCCCGGTCGCCCTCGACTGGGCCCAGTCGGCGGGCCTGCCGCTCACCGGCCTCACCGCGCAGCGCATGCTGAACCGCCTGGAGGTCGCGCCCGGCGACGTCCTGCTGGTCTACGGGGCGTCCGGCGGCGTCGGCAGCCTCGCCGTCCAGCTCGGCCGCGAGCGCGGCGCCCGCGTCATCGGCACCGCCTCGCCCCGCAACCACGACTTCGTCCGCGGCCTCGGCGCCGAGCCGGTCGCCTACGGCGAGGGCCAGGCCGACCGCGTCCGCGAGCTGGCCCCGGGCGGCGTCACCGCGGTCGCCGACTGCGTCGGGGGCCAGATCGAGACCACCCTCGCCGTCCTCGCGTTCGGCGGCCGGCACGCCTCGATCGCCGACCCGTCCGTCCCCGGGCACGGCGGCACCTCGGTGTGGACGCGCCCGGACGGCGCCGCCCTCACCGAACTGGCCGCCCTCGCCGACCAGGGCTCCCTCACCGTCGACGTCTCCCGCACCTTCCCTCTGGACGAGGTCGCCGCCGCCTTCGACGCCAGCCGCACCGGCCACACCCGGGGCAAGATCGTCCTCATCCCCTGACCCGCGCGCGGCGAACCCCGCCCGCGCGTCCCGGCGGCCTGCTTCACTACGGGACATGAACACCGTCGACGCGGTCGTCCTGACCATGAACGACCGTCCGGACGAGTTCGCCGCGGCCATGGCGTCGCTGCTCGCCCAGGAGGGCGTCACGCTGAACGTCGTGGTCGTCGGCAACGGCTGCGTCCCGGACGGCGTGCCCGACGGCGTCCGGACGCTCGCGCTGCCCGAGAACCTCGGCATCCCCGGCGGCCGCAACGCCGGCGCGAACGCCCTCGGCGGCGGAGAGTTCCTGCTGTTCTTCGACAACGACGCCGTCCTGCCGGGCCGCGACGACCTCGCGCGGCTGATCGCCGAGTTCGACCGCCACCCCGAGGCCGCGTATGTGCAGCCCCGCATCGCCGACCCGGTGACCGGGGTGACGCTGCCGCGCTGGGTCCCGCGCCCGCGCGGCGCCCGTCCCCGCACACCCGGGACGGTCGCGACGATGTCGGAGGGCATCGTCCTGATCCGCAGGGACGACTTCGACCGGGCGGGAGGCTGGCCCGGTCACTACTTCCTGTTCCATGAGGGGCTCGACCTGGCCTGGCGGCTGTGGGACCTCGGCCGGACGGGCCGCTACGCGCCCCAGGTCGTCGTCCACCACCCCGCCACGGACCCCGCGCGGCACGAGGGCTTTCATCGGCTCAGCGCGCGCAACCGGGTGTGGGCCGCCTACCGCAACCTGCCGAGGCCCCTGATCCCGGTCTACCTGGGGCTGTGGACGGTGCTCACCGTCGCGCGGCTGCGGTCGGCCGGGGCGCTCGCCGCCACGCTGCGGGGCTTTCGCGAAGGGCTCGCCGGCCGCGGCGAGCAGGCGCGAAGGCCGATCGCCTGGGGGACCGTCGGACGGCTCACCCGGGTGGGACGGCCCCCGGTGATCTGAGGGGCGTGTCCGGATGTGACAGGAGGGCGTCATGGCGGACAGGGGCAGTGAGTCAGCACAATAGAGACATGTCCGCTCCGCACCGTGTCGTCATCGCCGTGTTCCCGGACGTCGACCTGCTCGACGTCACCGGGCCGGCCGAGGTGTTCGCGCTCGCCAACCGGGAGATGCCGGACGGCGCCGCGCCCTACCTCGTCCAGCTCGCCGGGCCGGACGGCGGGCTCGTGCGGACCGGCGCGGGCGTCCGCCTCGCCACCGACCTGGCCTTCGAGGACGTCGGCGACCGCGTCGACACGCTCGTCGTGCCCGGCGCGGTGGACGGCGAGGGCGCGCCGGTGATCGACCCGGCCCTGGTCGGCTGGGTCGCCCGCACGGCGCGGCACGCGGGCCGGGTCGCCTCGGTGTGCGTGGGCGCGCACCTGCTCGCCGCCGCCGGGCTGCTCAGCGGGCGGACGGCCACCACGCACTGGGCCACCGCCGACCGCCTCGCCGCCGACCACCCCGACGTCGTGGTGGACCCCGACCCGATCTACGTCCGCTCCGGGGACGTCTGGACCGGCGCGGGCATCAGCGCCTGCATGGACCTCTCGCTCGCGCTGGTCGCCGAGGACCACGGCGAGCGGGTCGCCCTCGACGTCGCCCGGCAGCTCGTCATGTACCTCAAGCGGCAGGGCGGGCAGAGCCAGTTCAGCGTCCCGCTGTGGCAGGCCCCCGCCGAGCGGCGCGACATCGACGAGCTGCGGGCGTGGAT
>NZ_JBFAOF010000838.1:0-3217 GCF_040675125.1 Spirillospora sp. NPDC049652
ACCGCGATCTCCCGCGCGATTGGCAGGCCGAGGCCGCTGCCGCCGGCGTCCCGGCTGCGCGCCGCGTCCAGCCGGGTGAAGCGGTCGAAGATCCGCTCGCGCTCGTCCGGCGGGATGCCCGGGCCGTCGTCGGCGACGGTGAGCACGGCGCGCCCGTCCCGCGCGCGGACCGTCACCGCCACCTTGGACACCGCGTGCCGGTCGGCGTTGGCCAGCAGGTTCACCAGGACGCGGACGAGCTGGAGCCGGTTGCCGAGGACCATGACGCCCGGCTCGGCGTCCATCACGACCGGGACCCGCGGCTCGCGCCGCCGGACCTCCGTCCGCGCCAGTTCGCCGAAGTCCAGTTCCTCCCGGTCGGGCACGACACCGGAGTCCAGCCGGGCCAGGGCGAGCAGGTCGTCCACGATCTGGTGCAGCCGCTCGGCGTCGCGCAGCGCGTCCCGCATCGTGCCCAGCAGGTCGGTGTCAGCGGGGTCGTCCAGCGCCAGCTCCAGGCGGGTACGCAGGCCGGTGAGGGGGGTGCGCAGCTCGTGCGAGGCGTCGGCGACGAACCGGCGCTGCTGGACGACCGCGCCCTCCAGCCGGCTCAGGGTGGCGTTCACGGTGGCGGCGAGCCCGGCGATCTCGTCCTCGGTGTCCGGCACCGGGACGCGCCGGGACAGGTCGGACGCGGTGATGTCGGCGAGCCCCTGCTCGATCCGGCGGACCGGGCGCAGCGCGCGGCCCACCGCGCGCCACACCCCGACCGCGACCAGCGCGAGCACCGCGGCGCAGAGCGCCCCCAGCACGAGCTCGGCGGCGAAGCTGCCGACGAACCACGGCTCCGGGACGGCCGCGTACACCATCACGTCGCCGTACGCGGACACCACGTCGTACCCGACCACGACCGCGCAGTCCTCGCCGAGGCGCTTGTTGCCGCAGACCCGGACGTCCACGCGGGTGTCGGCGGCCGACGGACGCCGGGTGGTCATCGGCGGCTCGCCGGACAGCGCCGCGGACGCGGCCACCACCCGGCCGGTCCGGTCGTCCACGATCTGGATCGCGAGCGAGCGCCCCTCCGGCGGGACGGGGTCGGCGAGCCGGCGCCCGGTGGCGGCCACGGCGACGCGGCGCGCGGCCTGCGCGGCCTCGTCGTGCACCTCCGAGCGGGCGACCCACTGGAGCATGAACCCCGCGGCGGCGACCAGCAGGACCAGCAGCAGGCCGGTGCCGAGGGAGGCGGCCACCGTGACGCGGGCGCGGATCGAGCGCGGGCGCGGCGGCCGGACGCCTCTTCGCCGAGGCGCCTCCCCCGCAGGCGCGATCACCTCGTGCCGCATGCCTCCTTTCTAAGCCGAGGGCGTCCAACAACCGGCAAAGTGGTGTCCTCGGCCGCGCCAGCGCGGTCCGCGCTTTACCGGATGCCGACGTCCGCAACAGAACTCGACACGGCAAAGCGGGAGATCGCCGCACGGATGCTTTGCCGCCACTTGCACCGGGCGTATCCGATACAACACAATCGGCGATCTATAACTGAAGTTACGTGATCCCGACTCCCGCCACGGGGGGAATGGCAATGGTTCCGCAGGGCGAGCTGAGGTTCGATCCCAGCGCGCTGAGCGCCGCGCAACGCGAGGGCGACGCCTGCGTCGTCTGCCACAAGAGGTGGCCGCGTCCGCGCGTGCGCGTCGGTCGTCTGCCGGACGGCCGGGAGGTGGTGGCGTGCGACGACTGCGCGCCCGTCCTGCCGGTCCCGGGCATGCGGCCGAGGCCGACGCGGACCGACGGAGAGCGGGACACGGATGCCGAAGGACCGGTGGTGGAACCGGCGTCGGCGACGGCGGCGGCCTTCGAGTAGGCCACCGCCTGCTGGAGATCTCTCCAGGAGAGGGTGACCCGGAGATTCGGGGGGAGATCCGGGACACCCCGAGAAGGCGCGCCCGGCTGGGGGCGGTCGGGCGCGCCGCCCCTCCCCCCTTCGCGGCCTTGCGCGGCCCTTGCGGCTCGGACTCTGTGAGCCTCGCGGACCAGGCCCCGCGGATCAGGCCTTCGCGGCGAGCACCTCGTCCCAGCGGCGCACCCACTCGGTGTAGTCCGTGCAGGGCGTGTCGCCTCCGTCGCCGCCGCTCTTGGCGCACGTCTTCGCCGGGGTGTGCGCGAACAGCACGCGGTCGATGAACCCGCGGTCGCCCACGTGGTAGGCGTTGCAGAACGCCGCCTTCAGGCGGTCGCCGGAGCACGCCTGCGGGTTGGCGGGCGCGACGCCGTTCCACTCGGCCACCTGCTGCTGGACGTCCGGCGAGGCCGTCCACTGCAGCCACTGGTAGGTGCAGTTCGGGTGCGCGGCGCGCGCGCCGATCATCCAGCCGGTCATCCATCCCGACACGCCGTCGGACGGCCCGACGCCCTGCACCGGACGGCCCGCGCGGGTCAGCACGTCCACCTGGTAGGGCCACGCCTCGCCGAGCACGGCGTTGGTGACCTGGCCCTGGAGGTTCGGCCGCCCCCCGGCGAACAGGCCGACCGCGTCGGAGGTCTGGCTCCAGTACTGCGCGACGTACGGCCGCTGCCGCTTGAGCAACTTCACTGCTGCGTCGAGTTGCTTCGGGGTGAGCGAGTACGGGTCGCGGATCTTCAGCGAGCGCTGGTGGGACCGCAGGTACAGGGCCGCGTCGGAGATGGTCAGCGGGGAGTCGCGCATGACGACCTTGCCGCCGAACCGGCGCACCTGGGCGGGGTCGAACAGCGCGCCCCAGCCGGTCGGCGCGGGCACCTGCTGCGTGTCGTACATGATCAGGTTGAAGCCCCAGGTGAACGGGACGGCGTAGGACTTCGTGCCGTCCTTGCCGCGCAGCAGCGTGCGCAGCTTCGGCTCCAGCCTGCGGTAGCCGTCCACCAGGTCGGGGTTGACCGGGGCCACGTCGCCGTCGGCGATCAGCTGCCCGGCGATCTCGGGCGGGGCCGCGACGCCGTCGTAGCGGCGGCCCTTGTTGTGCATGAGGTCGCGGGCCTCCTGCGGGGTGCGCACGACCCGCCAGCCGACCTTGCAGCCGGTGCGCTCCTCGAACGGGGTGACCCAGTCGACCCGCGGGTCGCTGCCGCCGTTCTCCATCTGGCCGGGCAGGGTGACCAGGTTGAGCGAGCCCTCGCCCTTGCCGAGCGCGGTCGCCATCCGGACCGTCCCGGTGTCGTGGGACTCGCCGCTGCACGCCGCGAGCGCCGAGACGGCCAGGCC
>NZ_JBFAOF010000839.1:0-3208 GCF_040675125.1 Spirillospora sp. NPDC049652
GGCGTTGTTCCGGACGCGCCGGACGGCGCGCGCGACCGGCCGCGGCCTGTGCGGCCTCGCCGGGGGCGGCGGACGCCGGGACGGCGGCCGCCACGGCCAGCGCCGCGGCGGCGACCAGCGCGGCCAGTCTCGTTCGGATGATCCTCATGTCAGCTCCCCGCTCAGCCGTCGAGCCGGTAGGCGTGGACGTTGGTCTGGGTGACGGACGAGCCGTCGGCGTCGCGCGCGGTCACCCGCAGGGACACCCAGCGGTGCTCCTGGTCGAACTCCGGATGCGTGACGGACGCGTGGAACACGCCGTCCGCCCCCGCGGCCGCGGCCACGGGCTTGGACCAGCTCTCGCCGTTGTCGTAGGAGACCTCGACGGTGGCAGTGACCCCGACCGGGGCGGCCTGGTACTGCTGGTGCGAGACCCGGAACCCGACGTCGAACGCGGTCCCGGCCTTGGCGCGGGAGTAATCGTCCAGCTTCAGGTCGTAGTTCACGAACAGCAGCGGCAGGAACGAGCAGGAGCCGGACGGGTCGACCCCGCAGTACACCCCCTTCGGGAGGGCCGCCGCCGGGCCGCCGGGCGCGGACCGGAAGCTCCAGTCGGTGCTGCTGCTCACGCCGGGGACGTTGTCGTCCGCCGAGTCCCAGACGAGGCGGTAGTCGGCGGGACGCGGCGCCAGCGGCAGGTTCGCCGGGTCCGGGGTGTAGCGGCCGATCTCCACGTCGGAGGTGTAGGCGAGCTTGCCGTCCCGGTAGAACCTCACCCGGTTGTCCATGCTGTTGAAGTAGTAGTGGTGGGTCGGGTCGGCGTCCGCGCCGCCCTTGAGGAACAGCGCGCCGAGGTCGCCCTGGCGGCACGCGACGCACGCCTGCGCCGTCGCGTCGGTCGGGCCGGTGGCGGCGCTGCCGTCCATGTTGAACCCGGTCGTGAGCAGGTAGTCGCCCGCGACGGACGGCGTGATCGGCGACCCGCCGAACTCCTGCCGGACCTCCTGGCCGGGCTTGAGCGTCCGGCGCAGGTCGTTCAGCCGCTCGCCCTTGTCCGGGTTGAAGTTCCACTCCCACAGGACCTGGTCGGGGGCGCTGCTGTACAGGTAGTCGGTGCGGTCACCGGCGGGCATGCCCTCGGAGAACCCGACCGGCACGTACGACCAGGGCAGGAACGCCTGGGAGAAGAACACCACCGGCCCGCCGGACTCGGTGTCCGACGGCTTGTCGTGCAGCCGGGACCGGACGGTCGCGAAGTCGGAGGCGGCGAGCGACCGGGTGAGGTTCGCCGGGACCGCCCCCTCGAACGGGAAGACCGCCTTGTAGGTCGGGCCCGCGCCGATCGCGTCCTCGGTGCCGGTGCTCAGCGAGGTCGTCGCGAGGAAGTGCAGCCGCCCCTTCGTCACCGCCTTGGTCGGGGTGACGTACAGCTTCGGGTAGCCGTTGAACACGGCCGAGCCGAGCCGCATGTTGTAGAAGCCGAGCAGCGCGCCGAGCCCGTTCGGCGGGACGCCGGCCGCGGCTCCGCGGGTGTCGTCGCGCTGGAACGACATGAAGTCGATGCGCGGCATGTCCTGCTTCGGGGGCGCGGCGAGCTCGGTCCTGTACTGGACGGCCTTGCGGGCGTCCAGCACGACCTTGGTGTCGGCCCGGACCGTGATCTCCGGCTCGATGACGAGCGCCGCGCGGCTCTCGGGGTCGTCGCCGGGGCCGGTGAACACGCTGGCCTCGACGCTGTAGGTGCCCTCGGGGACGCTGAACGCCCGCCGCGCGTTGCCCGGGTACTCCATCCCGAAGCTCGCGAGGCTCGCGTCGTCCACGCTGTGGACGAACCCGATCATCACGCCGGGCTTGCCGTCCTGGTCGACGGAGTCGACGGTCAGGTTGTGGTACCTGGTGCCGCCGCCCTGGACGGCCGGCTGCGGCGCGGCGGACTGCGCCAGAGGCGGAGCGGCCGGGAGCTTCGGCGCGCCGCTCGGCACGGCCAGGGTCACCTGGTCCACGCCGGACAGCCCGGGAGCCGCCTTCCCGCCGCCGTTCCTCGCCGCCTGCCAGTTCTTCGACAGCAGGGCGCCGAACCCGGACGCGCGCTTCTTGGCGACCTTCGCGCGGACCGTCCCGCCCGACGACCCGGTGACGCTCGTCCCGGGCAGGCTCCTCGCCTTCGCGGCCGTCGCCTTCACCGTCACCGGCACGGACCCGGTGTGACCGTCGTCGAGCTTCGCCCGGACCAGGTAGCCGACGTTGAACAGGCGCGGGTCGAGGGTGGTGCCGATGAACGGCGCGGCCTTCGCGGGGATCACGTAGGTGTCCCCGTTGTAGCCGAACTGGGCGAACGTGCCGCCGTTCCTACCGACGACGTCGATGAGGTCGGCCTGCTGCGAGCCGTCCTCGGCCACCCGCACGCGGAAGCGGTCGCCGGTCACCAGCGTCACGTCCGCGCTCTTCACCACCTTCGATGCGGGCAGCGCCGTCCCCGGCACCGCGCGCGCCAGGTGCGGCGCGGGCGGCCCCGGCGCGCGCTCCCCCGGTTTCGCCACCGCCGTCCCGACGGCCGCGCCCGCCGTCGCCAGCACCACGGTCACGCCGACCGCGGCCCCCGTCCGCCGCCGCCCCCGGCCCGCTCGCCCTCCGCGTTCCCCCGCGCGGCTCGTCTGCCGCGCTCGCGCGAGCGCGGCGGTCAGTCGGAATCTGGACACGCGTCCTCCTGTCGGTCCCGCCACTCCCCGGGGCGCCTCGCGGCGGACGCGGGCGTCCACCCACTCCTCGTCCTCGGGGGCCGGGGCGGCCGGTTCATCCGGGGCGTCCGGCTCGTCCGGCTCCTGCGGATGAACAACCTGGTCACTGGCCATGCCGCAAGGATCAGTGCGCGGCGGGCCGCGGCGGGATGGGGAGGATCACCCATTCCCGGGCCGGGCAGAGGCCCGGAAACCCCTGGGGGTCCCCGGAAAAAGGGCCGGAGGTTTGGGCGGAGAAGGGCGTGGCGGGGTGGGGTGCGGGAAACCGATGGGGGACGCGGCGGCCCGCGGCGATGCGGGGAGGGAGGGCGGCCGGGTCAGCCGGTGGGGGCGTCGCGCTCCTCGCCGAGGCGGGAGGCCAGACCCGCGCGCGTGCGGAGCCCGAGTTTGCGCAGCGCCGAGGCGAGATGCTTCTCGACGGTCTTCGGCGACACGAACAGGCGGCCCGCGATGTCGCGGTTGGTGAGCCCGCCCGCGGCGAGTTCGGCGAC
>NZ_JBFAOF010000840.1:0-3208 GCF_040675125.1 Spirillospora sp. NPDC049652
GTCGCCCATCGCGATGTTGTCGGCGGCGGTCATCGGCCAGTGCGTGTGGTCCTGCGCGACGACCGCGATGTCCCGGCGCAGCACCTCCGGGTCGAGCCGGGTCACCACGACGTCGTCCCAGCGGACCCGGCCCCGCTCCGGCGCGTACAGCCCGGCGATGATCTTGGCGAGCGTGGTCTTGCCCGACCCGTTCTCCCCCACCAGCGCGACGACCTCGCCGCGCCGCAGCCGCACCGACACGTCCCGCAGCGCCGGCTCGTCCGCGCCGGGGTAGGTGAAGGTGATGCCGTCCACGGAGATCTGCCGGAACCCCCCGGCGACGGCGTTGAACACGACGGTGACGAGCAGGTCGCGCCTGCTGGCCTGCCAGCCGAGCCGTCCGACCTGCCCGATCAGGCGCGGGAGCTGCCGGGTCATGGTGACCATGTCGGTCCGCGCCATCTCGTCCGCCCGCCCGTACCAGCCGTGCGGCTCGGCCAGCTTGGGCCCGAGCAGCGGCCCGTCCTCCGCCGCCCGCTCCCGCTCCTCGGACCTCGTGTCCTCGGGCCGCTCCCCGTCAGCGCGCCCGTCCCCGCCCGGTGTGCCGCCCGCCGGTCGTCGTGGCCCCCGCCCGAACATCCTCATCCGGCGTCCCCACCGCCCTCCGCCCTCGCCACGCCGCCCCGGCGCGGCGTTTTCGGCAGCCAGTAGGTACCCGTGCCGCCGGACGCCGCTACGCCCTACTCCCCGGAAGCTCCGTGGGCGTCGCGGGCCGAACTCCGGCCGACGGGGCACAGGAACAGGAAAATCCTGGTCAGGGCTTCATGGCGTGGCCGTAAGAGGCCGTGCGGCGCCCGGTGAAAGGTCCGTCCGGACGGCGCGCGGGGCCCTGACCGAATCCGCCGCCGCGCCCATCCCGGGCCGGTCGGGCGGCGCGCCGGGTCGGCGGCCGCAATACCGGACGTGACCGAATGAGGTTCACGGGCGTGTCGCGGGCGGACTCGATCAGCGGCCCGGTTTGCCCCGCGCCTCTCCGGGCAGGGCGCACCACCAGGGAGGGAGGACGCCATGAACGAGCAAGGCAGAAGCGAGCGACCCGTCGACCCGGCCGCGCAGAGCCAGTCCTACCCCGGCCGGACGGGGGACATGGAGCCGCGGCCGCGCGACGAGATGCGCGACTACACGGGGTCGGGCCTGCTGGCCGGGCGGCGGGCGCTGATCACCGGCGGGGACTCCGGGATCGGGCGCGCGGTGTCGGTCGCGTTCGCCAAGGAGGGCGCGGACGTCGCGCTCACCTATCTGGAGGAGGACGACGACGCGCGGCACACCGCCAAGCTGGTCGAGGCCGAGGGACGCCGCTGCGTCACGCTCGGCGGCGACCTGGCCGAGGAGCGGCACGCGCGCGAGGTCGTCCAGCACGCGGCCCGCGACCTGGGCGGACTCGACGTCGTCGTCCTGCACCACGGGACGCAGAAGCCGGTGGAGGACGTCCGCCAGATCGACGACGCGCAGCTGCGCCGCACCTTCGACGTCAACGTGCTGTCGCTGTTCTGGATCGTCCAGGAGGCGCTGGACCACCTGGGCGCCGGTTCGTCCATCGTGATCACCGGGTCCATCAACGGGCTGCGCGGCAACAAGACGCTCATCGACTACGCCGCCAGCAAGGGCGCCGCGATGGTGCTGGCCCAGTCGCTCGCGCAGTCGCTGGCCGACAAGGAGGTCCGGGTGAACACCGTGGCGCCCGGCCCGGTCTGGACGCCGCTGATCCCGGCGACGTTCCCCGCGGAGCGCGTCGAGGGCTTCGGGAAGCAGACGCCGATGGGACGGGCCGCCGATCCGGACGAGATCGCCCCGTCGTACGTGTTCTTCGCGTCCAACCGGCTGTCGTCGTACTACACCGGGCAGACGCTGGTCCCGGCGGGCGGCGAGATCCATCCCGGATGACCGCGACCGGCGAGCCGGCCCGCAGCGACCCGTCCGCGCCGGGGCTCGCGCGGCGGCGCTGCGGGCGCGGCTGGCGCTACCTGGAACCGGACGGGCGGCCGCTCACCGACCCTGAGGAGATCGCCCGGATCAAGGCGCTGGTGATCCCGCCCGCCTGGAAGGACGTGTGGATCTGCCCCGACCCGGCCGGGCACATCCAGGCCGTCGGCGTGGACGCGGCGGGCCGCCGCCAGTACCTCTACCACCCGGCGTGGCGCGAGCACCGCGACCGCGAGAAGC
The DNA here is from genome assembly GCF_040675125.1 of Spirillospora sp. NPDC049652. Lineage (NCBI taxonomy): Bacteria > Bacillati > Actinomycetota > Actinomycetes > Streptosporangiales > Thermomonosporaceae > Spirillospora > Spirillospora sp. NPDC049652. The sequence continues at coordinate 2,203 of NZ_JBFAOF010000840.1, forward strand.
ACGACCGCGTGCTGGACCTCGCCGAGCGCCTGCCCGCTGCACGCGAGCGCCTCGCCGCCGACCTCGCCCTGCGCGGATACCCGCGCGAGCGCGTCCTGGCCGCCGGGCTCCGCCTGATCGACCTCGGCTTCTTCCGCATCGGCGGTGAGGAGTACGCGGCCGAGAACGGCACCTACGGGGTCGCGACCGTCCTGCGCGAGCACGTGACCTGCCGCCGCGACGAGATCGTCTTCGAGTACCCCGCCAAGGGCTCCAAGGAGCGGCACCAGTCGATCGCCGAGGAGTCCGTCCGCAAGGTGGTGGCCGGGCTGAAGCGCCGCGCCGACGACGGCCCCGGCCTGCTCGCCTACCGGACCGCACGCGGCTGGCACGACGTCACGACGACCGACGTCAACGAGTACATCCACGAGGTGACCGGCGGCGACTTCACCGCCAAGGACTTCCGCACCTGGCACGCCACCGTCCTCGCGGCCGTCGGCCTGGCCGTCTCGACCCGGGCCGCCGGCTCCGAGACGCGGCGCAGGCAGGCCGTCAGCCGCGTCGTCAAGGAGACCGCGGCCTACCTCGGCAACACCCCGGCCGTCGCGCGCGCCTCCTACATCGACCCGCGCGTCATCGAGCTGTACGAGGAGGGCAGGACCATCGCGCCCGCGCTGACCGAACTCGGCGTGGACGTCGAGGAGGGGGAGCTGGCGACGCAGGGAGCGGTGGAGAAGGCCGTGCTCAGGCTCCTCCGAGGAGCTCGGCCCGCTCGCTGAGGGCTTCGTCGCACCCGTCCTCCCCGGGCGTGAGGCAGTACACCGCGTACGCCTGCCGGATCACCGGCAGCGCCACGTTCCGGACGCGCGTCCCGCCCGGCGTCAGGCCCTTCTCCGAGCCGTGGTGCGCGTGCCCGTGGACGGCCAGGTCGGCGTGCGCGCAGTCGATCGCCTCGGCGAGCAGGTAGCTGCCGAGGAACGGGTAGATCTCCAGCGGCTCGCCCGCGAGCGTGCCCGCGACCGGCGAG
>NZ_JBFAOF010000841.1:0-3205 GCF_040675125.1 Spirillospora sp. NPDC049652
CGCCGACATCGACGCGCTCGCGGTCCCGGTCCGGGGCGTGGCCGTGGTCGCGTCCCAGGTCGCGTCCCAGGTCGCGTCCCCGGTCGCGGTCACGATCCCGGTCACGGCCATGGTCGCGCTCGCGGGTGCGGGTCTTGCCGGTCTCGCCGATGTCCTCCAGCTTCTCGGCCTCCAGGCCGGCGCGGCCGTGGCGGCGCTCCTTCGGGAGGGTGCCCCGGGTGCCCTTGGGGATCCCGAGGGCCTCGAAGAAGTGGGGGCTGCTGGAGTAGGTCTCCTCAGGCTGGGCGAAGTCCAGGCCGAGGGTGGTGTTGATCAGCTTCCAGCGCGGGATGTCCGACCAGTCGACCAGGGTGACCGAGATGCCCTCGCGCCCCGCGCGGCCGGTGCGGCCGATGCGGTGGACGTAGGTGTCGGCGCTGTCGGGGCACTCGAAGTTGACGACGTGCGTGACGTCGTCCACGTCGAGGCCGCGGGCGGCGACGTCGGTGGCGACCAGCACCTCGATCTTGCCGTTGCGGAACGCGCGGAGCGCGCGCTCGCGCTGCGACTGGCCGAGGTCGCCGTGCACGGCGGCGGCGTCGAAGCCGCGCTGGACCAGGTCGGCGGCGACGCGGTCGCAGGCCCGCTTGGTCTGGCAGAACACCATGGTCAGGCCGCGGCCCTCCGCCTGCAGCAGGCGGGCGACCATCTCCGGCTTGTCCATCTGGTGCGCCTGGAACACGAACTGCTTGACCTGCGGCGTGGCCTCGGACTCCGAGTGGGCCTCGGCGCGGACGTTGGTCGGGCGGGTCAGGTAGCGGCGCGACAGCGCGGCGATCTCGCCCGGCATGGTCGCCGAGAAGAGCATCGTCTGGCGCTTCTCGGGGACGCGCTTGATGATCCGCTCGATGTCGGGCAGGAACCCGAGGTCGAGCATGCGGTCGGCCTCGTCCAGGACGAGCACCTTGACCTCGGACAGGTCGAGGTACTTCTGCTTGGCGAGGTCGAGCAGCCGGCCCGGGGTGCCGACGACGACGTCCACGCCGGAGCGCAGCGCCTCGATCTGGGGCTCGTACGCGCGTCCGCCGTAGACCGACAGCACGCGGGTGCCGAGCTTGCCGCCCGCGACCAGCAGGTCGTCGGTGACCTGGAGGGCCAGCTCGCGGGTCGGCGCGATGACCAGGGCCTGCGGCTTGACGTGGCCGTGCTCGATGCGCTGCAGCGCGGCGATGCCGAACGCGAGCGTCTTGCCGGTGCCGGTGCGGGCCTGGCCGATGATGTCGTGGCCGCCCAGCGCGATCGGCAGGGCGAGCTCCTGGATGGGGAACGCGTCGACGATGCCCTCGGCTTTCAGGGCGTCGGCTATCTCGGGGACGACCCCGAGGTCAGCGAAGGTAGTCAGGGCTTCCAGCCTCCAATATGCGGGGTCCTCGCTCCCGTTGCGGCGCAGCGCCGTCGGCTCCGCCGGAGCCCGTACACCGGTGCTCCGGGCCGACCTCGCACGGCTGCGTTCCCGGCAGGCCGCTTGCCCGCCGGTCGCTTTCCGTGGCCGCGCGCTCGCGCGGGAGGGACCAGCCGTCGATCAATTCCTTACGGCGACCGCAGTCAGGGGTTGAAAGCAGTCACTCACTGTGGCTGCGTGCGGTCACACTCCGCGACGCAGTGTACCGGCGCTGGTGTGCCTACACCAATAGCCGATCACCTGTCCCAACGTTTCCCCGATCTGGGGTATTCCCCATGCCCTGCGGTACCGGGGATTTCCGTGCTCCAGGTGGCCGGGAGTGGCCGCCGTTCCGTCCAGATCCTGACATTCTGTGATGCGCTCAGGTTCGCGGTCGACGGAGGGCGGAACGGGATGCGGACGGTCGTACGGAGTGCGGTCGCGGTCGCGATGGTCGGGACGGCGCTGGCCGGGTGCTCGTCCGGCGGGAAGGACAAGGCCGGCCCGGACACCCCGGCGAAGGGGACCATCGTGCTGCAGGACAGCACCGACCACCCCGACCAGCTGGTGAAGTTCAAGGACGCCGAGTACGTCAAGGTCGCCGGGCTGGCCGACAAGGCCGCCGAGCAGCGCATCGGGCAGGCGTTCCACGCCCCGCTGGACTGGACGGTCAAGTGGCTCGGCGCGACCCTGGACGGCGACCGCCGCAAGCAGTGCCAGGGCAAGTCGAGCATCGTCCAGACCAAGGTGCGGTTCGGCCTCGGCGGTCCGGACATCGTGTCCGCCACCAGCGCGATCGTCATGATCCCCTGCTACGAGAGCGAGGAGGCGCTGCCGACCATCCCGGTCACCGTGGACGTGAAGGCCGGCAAGGCCCTCACCGCGCAGGACGTCCTGACCGACGCCGTCCTCAAGGACCCCAAGGGCCTGTGGGAGGCGCTGTCGGGCCCGAAGGACGACTGGAAGCAGTGTGAGCTCGGCGACATCAGTGGCAAGGACTTCCTGCCCGGCAAGAAGGAGGGCCCCGCCGAGACGCCGCCGAACGCCGGGCTGTTCTTCGACCGCAAGGGCCTGAACCTGATCTGGTCGACCATCGGGACCGACTGCTCGACCTTCACCTTCAGCGCTCCGTACGACAAGCTCAAGGACATCGTGAAGCCCGACGTCCTGTCCCGTCTCCGGGCCGCCGCCGACGCGAAATGACCTCCCACGGCGGGCCGTCCGGGCGCGACGGCGGACAGCACAGCGGCGGGCGGTGGCGGGTCGCGGGGTTCGAGGAGCTGCGCGAGCTCGGGGCGGGCGCGCAGGGACGGGTCGTCCTCGCCCGGCACCAGGACGCCGGGACCCCGGTCGCGATCAAGTACCTGGACGTCTCCGCGGCCGATCCGGACGAGCGGGAGCGGCGGCTCGCGCGCCTCCGGGACGAGGCGGTGATGCTCGGCCGCGTCGCCGACCCGCACGTGGTCCGGCTCTTCCGGTTCGTGACCGCGCCGGAGGGCGCGGCGCTGGTGATGGAGGCGGTGGACGGCGTCCCGCTGGCGCGCGTCCTCGCCGAGAACGGCGCGCTCGCGCCCGAGGCGGCGCTGACCGTCCTCAAGGGCTCGCTGCAGGGGCTCGCCGCCGCCCACGCCGCCGGGATCGTGCACCGCGACTACAAGCCGGGCAACGTGGTCGTCCGTCCGGACGGGCTGAGCAAGCTGGTCGACTTCGGGATCGCCGTGCCGGTCGGCGAGGCGTCCGCGGTGGGGACGCCCGCGTACATGGCCCCCGAGCAGTGGCGCGGCG
>NZ_JBFAOF010000842.1:0-3199 GCF_040675125.1 Spirillospora sp. NPDC049652
CGACGCCCTGTCCGACCCGACGGCCGACCCGACGGCCGACCCGACGGCCGACCCGACGGCCGACCCGACGGCCGACCCGACGGCCGACCCGACGGCCGACCCGACGGCCGGCGCCGCGCCCCGCCCGGCGGCCCAACCCCGTGTGCTGTCCGGCATCCAGCCGACCGCCGACTCGTTCCACCTCGGCAACTACCTGGGCGCGCTGCGGCAGTGGGTCGCGCTGCAGGAGACGCACGACGCGTTCTACTGCGTGGTGGACCTGCACGCGATCACCGTCGAGCACGACCCGGCCGCGCTGCGCCGCCGCACCCGCGTGTCGGCCGCGCAGCTGCTCGCCATGGGCGTCGACCCGGACCGCTCCACCCTGTTCGTGCAAAGCCAGGTGCCCGAGCACGCCGAGCTGGCCTGGGTGCTGAGCTGCCTCACCGGCTTCGGCGAGGCCAGCCGGATGACCCAGTTCAAGGACAAGGCCGCCAAGCAGGGCGCGTCCGCCGCCAGCGTCGGGCTGTTCACCTACCCGATCCTGCAGGCCGCCGACATCCTGCTCTACTCGCCCGAGCCGGGCGCCGGCGGGGCCGCGGGCGAGCGCGCCTTCCACGTCCCGGTCGGCGAGGACCAGCGGCAGCACGTCGAGCTGACCCGCGACCTGGCGGGCCGGTTCAACCACCGGTTCGGCGCCACCTTCGTCGAGCCCGAGGCGTACATCCCGCGCGGCGCGGCCAAGATCACCGACCTGCAGGACCCGGCGAGCAAGATGAGCAAGTCGGCGTCCTCCCCGCAGGGCATCATCGACGTGCTGGAGGAGGCCGGGCCGATGCGCAAGAAGATCATGCGCGCGGTCACCGACACCGGCACCGAGGTGCGCTTCGACGAGGAGAACAAGGCGGGCGTCAGCAACCTGCTGCGCATCCACTCCGCGCTGTCCGGCGAGACCGTCGCGGACCTGGAGGCGCGCTACGCGGGGTCCGGCTACGGGCAGTTCAAGAAGGACCTCGCCGAGCTGGTGACCGGCACCTTCACCCCGATCCGCGAGCGCACCCTGAAGCTGCTGGACGACGAGGACGCCCTCGACAAGATCCTGGCGCACGGCGCGGCGCGGGCGGGCGAGGTCGCGGCGCGGACCATGGACGTCGTGCGCGACCGGGTGGGATTCGTCGGACGTGGGCGCTGAGCACCGCTCGCTCGCGACCGATCCCGAGCACGCCTGCACCATCGGCGTGTCGGTGCCCATCCCCGAGCCGTTCGGCGCCTACCTGCAGCGCAAGCGCGAGTCGTTCGGGGACCCGCTCGCCGGGACGATCCCGACCCACATCACCCTGCTCCCGCCCACCCAGGTCGACGTCGCGGCGATGCCCGCGATCGAGGACCACCTGGGCGCGGTCGCGGCGCGGAGCGTGCCGTTCTGGATCAGGCTGCGCGGCACCGGGACGTTCCGCCCGGTGTCGCCGGTCGTGTTCGTCGCGCTCGCCGAGGGCATCGGCGGCTGCGAGGCCGTCCAGTCCCGGGTGCTGACCGGGCCGCTCGCCCGGGAGCTGTCCTTCCCGTACCACCCCCACGTCACCGTCGCGCACCACCTGTCCGAGGAGGTCCTGGACCGCGCGTTCAAGGACCTCGCCGACTACCGGGCCGACTTCGAGGCCGCGGGGTTCTCGCTCTACGTGCACGGCGAGGACGGGATCTGGCGTCCGCACCGCCACTTCGCCTTCCCGCACCGCTGAAACCGCAGGCCGGCGGGGCGCCGGCGGCTCCGCCCGACGGGCCCCGCCGGGCCGGACTGATCGCCGGTCTGCCGGGTACGTTGCGTGCATGCTCGTGATCACACCGCTCCTGCGCCGGGCCGAGGCGCTGGTGGACGCCGTGAAGTCCGCGATCGGCGCGCTGCGGGCCCGCTGGGGTTGGTTCGACCATCTCGGCCGGGCCTACGACCGCTACCAGGAGCAGGGCGGCGACCGGCTCGCGGCCGCGATGACCAGCTACGGCTTCCTGTCGTTCTTCCCGCTGCTCGCGCTCGCCTACTCGCTGCTCGGCTACCTGGTCGGGGTCAGCGACGAGGCCCGGGACTACCTGATCAAGGCGATCCAGCAGCTGCTGCCCGGGCTGTCCGGCCCGCTGGAGGTGCAGAAGATCGCCGAGTCCCGCACCACCGCCGGTGTCTTCGGCCTGGTCGCGCTGGTGTTCACGGGGCTCGGCTGGGTGCGGGTGCTGCGCGAGTCGCTGCGCGGCATCTGGGGGTACGAGCCGTCGCCCGAGGGCAACTTCTTCGTGCTCAAGCTGGCGGACGCGGCGGTGCTGGTGTTCCTCGGCACGACCCTGGTGCTCAGCGTCGCGGTGTCGTCGGTGGCGTCCGCGGCCACCCAGAACGTGCTGCAGTGGCTCGGCCTCGCGCACGTGACCGGCGCGGGCACGGTGCTGTGGATCCTGTGGCTGCTGGTCGCGGGCGCGTTCAACACGCTGATCTTCCTGGTGCTGTTCAGCCGGCTGTCCGGGACGCGCGCGGCGTGGCGGGAGATCCTGCGCGGCGCGCTGTTCGGCGCGGTCGGCCTCGAACTGCTCAAGCAGATCGGGACGCTGCTGGTCGCGCACGTCACGCGCAACCCGGTCTACGCCTCGTTCGCGGTCCTGGTCGGGCTGATGGTGTGGATCAACGTCGTGTCCCGGTTCGTGCTCTTCGCCGCCGTGTGGACGGCGACCCGGCGGGTCATCCTCCAGGCGGACGACCAGCCCGAGGCCCGCCCGTCCGACGAGGCCGAGAAGGGGTCCGGCGACCCGTCGGACGAACCGCCGGAGAAGCGGCTCGGCGGCCGGTCCGACGGACGCGCGGGCAAGGCGCTGGGCGTGCGGTACGGAGAAGGCGCCCACCGCCCCGCGTGAGGCGGGTCAGCGCTCGTCCAGGCGGGGGCTGAGCGGCGGCGCCCCCTCCGGACCGGCCTCCTCACCGCGACCGTCGGAGCCGCCACGGAGATCTGAGCCGCCACGCAGATCGGGGATGCCATGAGCACCGGAAGCGCCGGGGGATTCGTGGCCGCCGGAAGCGCGAGGAGACCCCGAGGCACCGGGCGATCCGTGGGCGCCGGAGGCGTCGTGCGCGTCAGGGGCCTGCGCGGGCGGCGGGGCGAGCCGGACGTGCCCGCCGGGTTCGCCCGGGACGGCCGGCGGCGCGTCCGGCGCCGGGAGTCGCAGGTCGCCGCGGCGGTGGCGG
>NZ_JBFAOF010000843.1:0-3193 GCF_040675125.1 Spirillospora sp. NPDC049652
CTCGCCGTCGCGGGGCGCGACGCGGCTCGGCCGAAGCCCCGGCCGACGGCTCGGCTGACGGCTCAGTTGATGCGGACGGCGCCGGCGAAGGGCCGGCCGCCCAAGCTGTCGATCTTGACGACGTCGCCGGTGTGCGGGGCGTGCAGGATCTTCCCCGCGCCGACGTACAGCCCCATGTGGTGCAGGTCGGGATAGAAGAAGACGAGGTCGCCCGGCCGGAGCCGGTCCCGGGCCACGTGGGTGCCCGCGTTCCACTGGGCCCCGGTGTAGTGCGGCAGGTTGACGCCGAGCTGCTCGTAGGCCCACATGACCAGCCCCGAGCAGTCGAAGGTGGACGGCCCCGCCGCGCCCCACACGTACCGGTCGCCGATCTTGGTCATCGCGAGCCGGAGCGCCTTGGCGCCCAGGTCGTCGCCGACGACCGGCAGCTTGGCGACCGCCTTCGGGTCCCGCTTCACGAGCCGGCCGCGGATCTCGTCGTAGGCGTCGGTGACCTTCCGGCGCTGCGCGTCCACCTGGTCGCGCAGCACGGTCACGTCCTCCGCCCGCCGCTGCGCGTCCTTGAACGCCCGGTCCGCGGCCTGCATCGTCTGGATGAGGCCGATGAACCGCGTGCTGTTCTGGGTGGAGAGGTACCGCAGGGTGGCGGCCCGGTCGAGGACCTGCTGCGGGTCGCGCGAGGCGGCGAACGTCACCGCCGGATCGGTGGGGCCGCCCGCGTCCATGTAGCTGGCCGCCGCCAGGCGGCTCAGCCGGGCGCGGACCGCGCCGAGGGACGCCTGCTCCCGCCGGGAGTTCGCGGTCGCCGCCCTGGCGGCCGTCTGCGCCTCCTTGAGCCTCACCTTGAGCCCGTTGTACTGCTCGGTGAGCCGCTCCACCCGGTCGGCGAGCTGGAACGCCTGGGAGGCGAGCTCCTTGCCGGACGGCTTCGGCTCGGCGGCCGCGGCCTGCCCGAGCGGCGCTGCGGTCAGCCCGGCCACCAGCCCGGCCCCGGCCACCACACTGGGGCGGCGAACGCGGCGATCCCGCCGGACGCGGGGAGCGCGGCGGGTGCGCGGGGGTGAAGCAGGGCGCGAAGGTTCCACGCGGTCTCCTCTCCTTGTCCGCCTACCGGGTTAGCTGTCGGGTTCGGGCAGGAGCAGCCCGTCGGCCGGACGCGCGGAGCGGGCCGCCGCGGATGCGGCGGTCGCGGACGTTCGGCGGATTCACCCCGGTCGCCGACCGGCGCGGCCCGTGCCGCGCGGTGTCGTCGAAGGCGGGTCCCCGGCTCCCGGACCGCCGGCTGCGGTCCGGATACTCGGCGGAACGGGTCGGTCACGGTCCGAAACCCGATTCAGAGCCGGACACTAACGGAGCCGGAAGGGGATGCCAACCGGAACATGCGAAAAGGCGGACGCGCCGCCGTCCTTCTGCGGAAGTGCCTGTTCCGTCCTTCCGGCGGCTTGTTCGGTGGGCCGGTTCCGGGGGCATCGGCGAAGGGTTTCCGGTATGCGAGGTACCCGGACCGTCCCGGAGTCGGCGCGGCCCGCGAAGTCCGATAGCGTCCGCTGCTTGTGGAAGTGGTGATCAGGCGGGCCCGCACGCCCGACGTGCAGGAGATCGCCCGGTTGATCGGCCATTACGCCGGTCCCGGGCCGCGGATGCTGCGCAAGACGACGGTCTCGCTGTACGAGGACGTCCAGGAGTTCTGGGTCGCCGAGGACCTCCAGGCCGCCGGGCCGGGCGGCCCCCCGCCGATCATCGGCTGCGGCGCGCTGCACGTGATGTGGGAGGACCTCGCCGAGGTCCGCTCGGTCGCGGTCGACAAGGGGCACGGCGGACGCGGCGTCGGGCACCGCATCGTGACCCGGCTGCTGGAGACCGCGCGGGAACTCGGCGTCCGGCGCGTGTTCTGCCTGACGTTCGAAGTGGATTTCTTCGCCCGCCACGGATTCCGCCCCATCCTCGGAACGCCCGTGTCCCATGAGGTGTACGAGGAACTTCTGCGCTCCTACGACGAAGGCGTGGCCGAGTTCTTGGACCTCGACCGGGTGAAGCCCAATACGTTGGGAAACACCCGGATGCTGCTCCGCCTGGAGGATTGACCATGAGTGACTTCCCCCGCCGGGGACGGCAGGACGAGCCGTCCCACGGAGACCCCTCGTACGGGGCGCCGCCGCAGCAGTGGCAGCAGTCCCGCCAACCCGCGCAGCAGCAATGGCAGCAGCCGCAGCAGCCGCCGGACCGGCAATGGGGACAGCAGCCGGACCAGTGGGGGCGGCAGTCCGGCACCCGGCAATGGGAACAGAACGCCGGAACGCAGTCCTGGAACGAGGGCGACGCGAACGAGACGACCGACTATGCCGCCGAGTACGAGTCGTCCGCCGGCCAATACGAGGACGCCGCCCCTCCCGCGCTCGTCCCCGCGCCGATCCTGCGGCGCGCGGGCGCGCGAATCATCGACGGCATCCTCGTGTCGGCATTCGGTTTCGCGCTCGTCCTGCCGATCACCCTGGCGGTCACCGGCGTCGGCGGGTCGAGCAAGAAGGCGGCGAACGAGGGCGCGATCTGGAATTGGCCGATCTTCATCACGCTCTTCGCCGTGATGGCCGTGCTTCCGTTCCTCTACGAGGCGGTCCAGTTGTCGATGTGGGGCCGGACGCTGGGGAAGCGGTGGCTCGGCGTCGGCGTCGTGCAGGCGCGGCCCTTGGGCGAACCGCTCAGCGGCGGACACGCCGTCCGGCGCGCGGCCATCAACAACATCGGCTACCAGATCGGTGTCTTCTTCTTTCTCATCCTCGCCGTGAAGGTCTGGAACTACGCGTTCACCGGCGAACTGCTCGTCGCGGGAGGCATGCTGATGGCGTATCTGTGGGCCATCTGGGACGAGCCGCTGCACCAGGCCCTGCACGACCGGCTCGCCGGAACCGTCGTCATCGACGAACGGGCGGGATACGAGGACGCGGGATATGACCAAGGTTACGACCAGGGATATGGATCGTCCTACGAAAGCGGCCAGTCAGGCCAGGGCGCTTACTAGGGTCGGCCGATGACGGCGCCGGGCGAACGCGCCGACGAGCGCCCGGGTGAGCGCCCGGACGGAGGGGCAGACGACCGCTTCGGGGACCCGGCGGACTGGCCGGAGCCGCCCGGAGCGGCCGCCTTCGAGGGCGTGCCCGGCGGCCCGGCCGCCGGCACCGTCCGCGAGCCGGCC
>NZ_JBFAOF010000844.1:0-3186 GCF_040675125.1 Spirillospora sp. NPDC049652
GGACGGGGCCGTGCGGGTGTCCGGGACGGCGCGCGCGGCGATGGCTCCGCGCCGGTCAGGGGACCCTGGCCCGTCGGCGGAGACGCGCTCGCCCGCCCGGGACGCCATCGGCGCCGGGTCGGCCGGGCGGTCGCCCGCGCGCGGCTCGGGGGCCGCGGGGCGGCGGGAGCCGAGCGGCGGCGGCGCCTCGCCCCGGTCGAGCGCCTGCAGATGCTGCCGGATCACCCGCAGCGGCAGGTAGTGGTCGCGCTGGGCGGTCAGCACGAACCGCAGCCGCGCCACGTCGGCGTCACCGAACTTGCGGTAACCCGACGGGCTGCGCTGCGGTTCGACCAGCCCCTCCGCCTCCAGGAAGCGGATCTTGGAGATCGTGATGTCCGGGAACTCGGCCCGGAGCAGCCCGAGGACGTCCCCGATCGTCATCAGGGCCCGGGCGGCCTGCGCGCTCATCGCCCTCCCATCGTCGCCGCCTCCGCCTGGCGTTGCCCGTTCCCGCGCCGTCCGCCGCCCCGCGCGGGGCGGGGCTCCGGCTCCCCCTCGCGTCCCGGCACGGGCGGCCGCCCGTGCCGGAGCGCTCAGCCGTGCTGCGGGCTGGTCAGGAACACCAGCCGGAACTTGCCGATCTGCACCTCGTCGCCGCCGGACAGACCCGCTTGGTCGATCCGCTGCCGGTTGACGTAGGTGCCGTTCAGGCTGCCCACGTCGCGCACCGAGAACCCGCCGCCCTGCCGCGCGAACTCGGCGTGCTGGCGGGAGACGGTGATGTCGTCGAGGAAGATGTCGCTCTCCGGGTGGCGGCCGGCGGACGTGCGGTCCTTGTCGAGCAGGAAGCGGCTGCCGGCGTTCGGGCCGCGCTCGACCACCAGCAGCGCGGTGCCGGGCGGCAGCGCGTCGACGGAGACCTGGGACGCGGCGGGCGGCCCCGGCTCGCCCGCCTCGGCGAACGCCTCGATCCCGGAGATGGAGATCGTCGAGGTCGACTCGCCCGGGGACTCCCGGGGAGGAGGAGGCTGCTGGCCACTGCGAGTCAGCGGAGTGCCACAGTTCGAGCAGAAGCGGGCATCATCCGGGTTGGCGTGACCGCACTGCGTGCAGTAGACGCTCGGCATCGATCGGCTCGGCCTCCTACCTCCGGCGCGGCGCCCGCGGCCCCCGTCCGGCTGCCGCCCGCGCCCCGCGCATCCTTCGTCCAACCCACGCCGGGTCACCGTCCCGACCCGGGTGCTCGTGCTCCCGGCACGGCACCCGTCACCACGACGGTCGCCGCAACTTACGCGGGTGAGGCCCGAGGGGTCAACCGGAACGGTCAGCCGGTCGCCCCCACGCTACCTTCGACAATGATCGCAGGTCTACGCCGCCGCGCGGACGGCGACCGGACACCCGCCCGTCACCTTCCGGTGACCGGCGGCGACCCGTTCCGCCACGCGGGGACGCGCGCAGGGCGACATGGCCCGCTCTCGGTACGATCCCCCGTGATCCCCTACCCCGACCGTACCGCGCTGACGGTCATTCGCGCACGCGGGGTGACGGTGACCTCCGCGCCGAGGCCGCGCAGCGTGCGCACGACGCCGCCCGGGATGCCGAGCGCGGTGGCCATGGTGTGCGGGTCCCCGATCGCCAGGATCCGGTACGGCGGAGGCAGGAACCTGCCGTCGGCGAGGACACCCTCGGGGCGGTCCACGAAGTAGGTGTCCACCCCGGCCCGGATGTCCCCGACCTGGACGACCTCGGCGCCCGCGTCGCGCAGTTCCTCCAGGGCGTCCAGCAGGTTGGCGGCCCGGACGGCGCGGCGCGGGTCGGTCACCGTGATCTCCACGCCGGGCCCCTGGGCGGGGACGGTCCCGGCGAGCAGGCCGTAGTCGTCGGCGCGGCGGCGGGCCTCCTCCAGGGCGGTCTGGCCGCGCGCGTCGCGCTCCAGGCCGGCCTTGGTGTTCTCCAGGTCGCGCAGGTCCCCGCGCAGCCGCTCGGATCGCTGGGTGAGGTCGGACAGAATCCCGACCAGTTCGTCCTGCCGGGCGGTCGCGAACTTGGTGTCGCGGCTGTTGGCCTGGACCTGCGCCACGACGGCGAACCCGAGCACCAGGCTGAGCAGGGCGCCCGCGAGCTGCCCGCGCGTCAGCCGCGGCCTCAGCATGTCGGTGAGCTGCGACAGCGGCCTGCGGGGACGCCCGGGCCCGTCCTCGGCCTCGGGCGGCACGGGCGAGGGCGGCGTGGGCCCGGACGGCGTCGGTGAGGACGGCGTGGGCGCGGACGCCTCGGGGCGGTCGCCGGCGTCGCTCATGCGCCGAAGAGCTTGCGGCGGATGGCGGCGGCGTTGGAGAAGATCCGGACGCCGAGGACGACCACCACGCCGGTGGACAGCTGCGAGCCGACGCCGAGCTGGTCGCCGAGGAAGACGATGAGCGCGGCGAGGATGGTGTTGCCGACGAAGGAGACCACGAAGGTCTTCTCGTCGAACACGCCCTCCAGCCGGGCGCGCACGCCGCCGAACATCGCGTCCAGCGCCGCGACGATGGCGATCGGCAGGTAGGGCTGCAGCCACAGCGGCACCGTGGGCTGGAAGACCAGCCCGAGCACCACTCCCGCGACCAGCCCGATCAGCGCGATCACCGCACCACCCTCACCTCTCACTGCCTCTCCCCCGCCGGCCGGGCGTAGCGCGGCGCGGACGGCGCGGCGGCGGGCAGCCTGGCCGAGTCCGCGGTCCGCACCGCGTACCGGAGCCCGTAGCGGTCCCGCAGGGCCGCCAGGCGCTGGTCGGCGGCCGAGCCGGTGAACGCGGCGCGCAGCCGCCCGCCGGGGCCGAGCGCGGTGACCTCGTACGGGCCGGTCAGCGGACGGTAGTCCACCAGGACCGCCTCGCCCGCCGTGCGGATCGCCGTGGTGGGGGTCAGCCGCAGCCCGTTGATCGCGACGGCGCTGGCACCGGCCGCCCAGAGCCCGTTGACCAGGCTCTGGAGGTCTTGATCATAGACCCGGCCGTCGTCCTCGGACGCATCGGAGCCGTGCTCGCGGGGGGCGTCGTCCAGGGTGACGACGAGGGCCGGCCCGGCGGCGGGACGGGCCGCGGCGGCGGCCTCGGCGGCGGCGAGGTCGCGGTCGGCGCGGCGGCCGGCGGCGCTCTGGGCGAGCGCTGCGGCGCGCAGCCGCGAGGTCTCGCCGCGCAGGGTGTCCAGGCGGCGGGCG
>NZ_JBFAOF010000845.1:0-3180 GCF_040675125.1 Spirillospora sp. NPDC049652
CGCGGCGCACGCGCGCCTGCTGTTCGGCACCGACGGCTACGTCCAGCTCCGCACGGCCGCGCTGCGGCAGCGGCCCGGCGCGGACCCGATGCGGTCCTGGCTGGAGCCGCTGCTCGCCCGGTACGGCTGCGACTTCGGCGAGGACGTCATCACCGGGGACTGGACGGTCGACACCCAGCCGCCGTGGATGTGGCGGCCCGAGGGCGCGCGGCACCTGATGGTGCGGCCGACGCCGTTCAACGGCCCCTCGATCGTCCCGGCGTGGGTGCGCGAGGAGCCGGGCCGCCCGCGCGTCTGCCTCACGCTCGGCGTCTCGCACCGCGGCAACGACACGGCCGAGGCGAGCGCCGCCGACCTGTTCGAGGCGGTCGCGGACCTGGACGTCGAGGTCGTCGCCACGCTCAACGCCGAGCAGGTCGGCGACACGCCCGTCCCGGACAACGTCCGGGTGGTGGACTTCGTCCCGCTGAACGCGCTGCTGCCGACCTGCGCCGCCGTCGTCCACCACGGCGGGAACGGCGCGTCCGGCGCGGCCTACGAGCACGGCGTCCCGCAGCTCGTGGTGCCCGGCTCGTACTGGAGCGAGAAGTGGTTCGGGCCGCTGGCGATCGCCAACGGCGTCGAGGAGCAGGGCGCGGGCCTGTACGTCGCCGACTCCGACGCGCTGACCGGCGGCGCGCTGCGCAAGGCGCTGGACCGGGTGCTGTCCGAGCCGTCGTTCGCGCGCAACGCCGAGCGGCTCAGCCGGGAGATCCTCACGGTGCCGGCGCCGCGCGACATCGTCCCGTCGCTGGAGCGGCTGACCGAGGTCCACCGGGATCGGCGCGCCCCCGCCGCCGACCGCGGCTGACGCCGCCGCGGGCCGGCGGCTCACGGCGGCCGGCCCACGGCGGACTTTCTCACGGCTGAACTTCTTCACGGCGGACTCTTCACGGCGGACTCTTCACGGCGGACTCTTCACGGCGGACGGCCCGGGCGGATCACTCCGCCCGGGCCGTCCGCGCCCCCGGTGGTGCGGTCAGGCGCGGCCGCGCGCCGCCACGTACTCGCGGATGGTGCGGCCGACGTAGTCGGTCATCTCGTCGGTGACGCCCGGGTAGACGCCGATCCAGAACGTGTGGTCGACGATCGTGTCGCTGTTCTCCAGGCTGCCGACGACCCGGTGCTCCACGTCCCGGTAGGCGGGGTGCCGGAGGATGTTGCCGCTGAACAGCAGCCGGGTCCGGATCTGCTTCTCCTCCAGGTGCCGGACGAGCTCGGTGCGGGTGAACGGCGCCGCCGGGTCCACGGTGATGACGAACCCGAACCAGCTCGGGTTGCTGTCCGGGGTGGGCTCGGGGAGCCGCAGGCCGGGCACGCCGTCCAGCTCGTCCCGCAGCCGCTGCCAGTTCTTGCGGCGGGCCTCGCCGAACGCGGTCAGCCGGTCGAGCTGCGCCAGCCCGAGCGCGGCCTGCAGGTCGGTGGTCTTCAGGTTGTAGCCGATGTGCGAGAACGTGTACTTGTGGTCGTAGCCGAGGGGGAGCGACCCGAGTTCGCAGCTGAACCGCTTGCGGCAGCGGTCGTCCTCGCCGGGCAGGCACCAGCAGTCGCGGCCCCAGTCGCGGTAGGACTGGACGAGCGCCGCCAGCTCCAGGCTCCCGGTGAGCACGCAGCCGCCCTCGCCCATCGCGATGTGGTGCGCGGGGTAGAAGCTGACGGTGGCCAGGTCGCCGAACGTCCCGGTCAGCTTGCCCTGGAAGTAGGAGCCGACCGCGTCGCAGTTGTCCTCGACGAACCACAGGCCGTGCTGGTCGGCCAGCTCCTTGATCCCGGCCGCGTCGAACGGGTTGCCGAGCGTGTGCGCGATGATGATCGCCTTGGTCTTCGGGCCGATCGCGGCGGCCACCCGCTCCGGGGTGGTGTTATAGGTGCCGAGCTCGACGTCCACGAACACCGGGACCAGGCCGTTCTGCACGATCGGGTTCACGGTGGTGGGGAAGCCCGCGGCGACGGTGATCACCTCGTCGCCCGGGGCCAGCCGGGTCTCGGCGAGCTCGGGCGCGGTCAGCGCGGACAGCGCGAGCAGGTTCGCCGAGGAGCCCGAGTTGACCAGGTGCGCCTTGCGCAGCCCGAAGTGCCGCGCGAACCGGCGTTCGAACCGGGTCGCGGACGGGCCGGCGGCGACCCGCATCTCCAGCGCGGCCTCGACCAGCGCCGTCCGCTCGTCCGCGCCGAACACCGGGCCGGACGACAGCACCGGCGTCCGGCCCTCCTCGAAGCCGTCGTCGCCGGTCTGCTGCTGGTGGTACTCGCGGACGAGGTCGAGGATCCTCGCCTTCAGGTCATCGGTCATGACTGCTGGTTTCCTTCCGAGGGGGTGAGGCCGGCGGGGGCGGATCGGCCGGGGTGGGGCCGACCGGGACGGGGGGAGACAGGGGCGTGGAGGGGGAGGCGGCGGCGCGGCGGTCCGTGCGGTCTGCGAGGTCGGTGCGGCCTGCGAGGTCCGTGCGGGCCGCCGCCCAGATGTCGTCGAGGGTCCGCGGCAGCGTCCGGCGCGGCGACCCGCCGAGCGCGCGCCGGGCCCGCCCGGTGTCGGCGCGCTGCCAGTCGGCGCCCGCCGACCTGGCCCCGGAGCCGGTCACCGGGCGGAGGGTGAGGTCGAACGGCACCCCGCTGGTCTCGGCGAGCAGCCGGACCACCTCCGCGGCGGTGCGCGCGGCGCCCGACCCGATGTTGAAGCACCACTCCGGTGCCGGGTGGGCGGGTGGCGTGGCGGCTGCGACGACCGCGTCGGCGACGTCGCGGGCGTCCACGTAGTCGCGGTGCTGGCGGAGGTCCAGCAGTTCGAGCGCCGCGCGCCGGCCGTCCGCGCGTGCGGCGAGCAGCACTTCGAGCGCGCGCCCGAGGACGCTGGCGGGGGACATCCCGGGGCCGATGGCGTTGAACACCCGGAGCACGACGGCGTCCAGGCCGTGCTCGTCCGCGACGGCGCGCAACCGCCGCGTCCCGAGCAGCTTGGACCGTCCGTACTCCGTCACCGGCGCGGCGGGAACGCTCTCGTCCACGGCGGTGTGCGGTGGCACCGGCCCGTACTCCAGGCACGACCCGAGATGGACGAGCCGGCTCCGAGGCGCGGCATCGGCCATCGCCAGCGCGATCGCCTGGGGGACGTCGGCGTGGGGGGGGGGCCGGCCGCCCCCC
>NZ_JBFAOF010000846.1:0-3174 GCF_040675125.1 Spirillospora sp. NPDC049652
ACGGACGCGAACGCTGACATGGGCGCTGGCACGGACGCGAACGCTGACATGGGCGCTGGCGCGAACGCGGGTGCGGGTGCGGGTGCTGGGAGTGGGGGCGTCTCGGGGCGGCGCGGGGTGGCGACCGCGGCCGGCTTCCTCGTCTTCGTCGTGCTGTTCTTCGCCTACTACTCGGCCTACGACCTCGGCATGCCGAACCGGTGGGTGCCGGTGGCGGCGGCCGTCCTGGTCGCGGCGGTCTCGTTCACCCGCGCGGACCGTCCCGAACAGGGACGGCAGTGGGCGGTGCTCGCCGCCGCGGCCGCGTCCGCGCTGCTCATCTCCCTGGCGACGGCCTGGCCGGGCCCGCCGTCCTGGAGCGCCGCGCCGGGCGACGGCCTCCGCGTCGCCGCGTACAACCTGCGCATGGGCTACGGCATGAACGGCACGATGACCGCCGAGCGGCAGGCGGCGGCCCTGCGGTCGCTGCGTCCGCACGTGGTTCTGCTGAGCGAGGTCGACCGCGGCTGGTTCCTGAACGGCGGGCGCGACCAGCTGCGGCTGATGTCGGACCGGCTCGGGCTGAAGCCGGTCTGGGCGCCCGCCGGGGACGAGGTGTGGGGCGACGCGCTGCTCACCGACCTGCCCGTCGTGTCCGTCCGCAACCACGTGCTGGTGAAGGGCGGTCCGACCGGGGCCCAGGCGCTGGAGGTCGGCGTGCGGTGGCGCGGCCGCGTCGTCACCTTCGTCGCCACCCACACCCAGCCCCCGGAGGGCTGGTCCGACCTCGGGCAGGCCGAGCAGCTCGCCCGGATCGCGCGCTCGGCCGCGGCCGGGGGCGGGCCGGTGGTCCTCGGCGGCGACCTCAACATGCAGCCGAGCGACCGGGCGTTCCAGGTCCTGCTCGGCGGGGGGCTGACCGACGCGTTCGCCGCGGTGCGCCCGTTCACCACCTATCCGGCGCGGCCCAGGCCCACCGACCAGATCGACCACATCCTGGGCACGCCGGGCCTGACCGCCCAGGACCCGGCGAAGGCACCGGTCCCCTACTCCGACCACCTGCCGGTCGCGGTCACGCTGCGTTTCTAGCGCCCGGCGGCACGCCCTTCCAGCGGAGCGCCGAAGCGCCGCCGGAAGGGCGGTTTGCCGACTCTTACCGTTCGCCAGAGAGATGATCACGGCTACCTGAAGTCACGCAGGGTAACGCTAGGGGTGCGAATCACGACAATCGAGTCCATGGAGGGCCATGTGAGCGCGTCCAGGAAGCCCCAGCAGCCCGGGCGGGGCAGCAGACGGGACAAGCAGTCCCGCACCGCCCGGCGGGTGCGGCGGGTCAGGCAGGGCTCCTACGACATCAAGATCGCCGAGCGGTTCGAGACCTTCGACCGGAACCACGACGGCGCGATCTCCCGGCTGGACCTGGAGTTCATGGCCGAGGGCATCATGCGCGCGCTCGCCCACAACCCCAGGTCGCCGAAGGGCCGCGCGCTGATCGAGGGGGCCCGGCTGTACTACGACGGCCTCGCGCGCAGCGCCGATGCCGACCCGGACGGCCCGATCGACCGGGCCACCTTCCTCGCCGCCGCGCAGCGGGCACTGCAGTCGGGCATGCGCGGGTTCGACGACTCGCTGCGCCCCTGGGCCGAGGCGGTCATCGCCGTCGCCGACCACGACGACGACGGCCGGGTCTCGGTGGACGTCTGGACCCAGGTGCTGACCGCGATGGGCGCCAACCAGCGGCAGGCGGCCGCGTCGGCCCGCGGCCTCGACACCGACCGCGACGGGCACATCAGCACGCGGGCGCTCCTGGCGGAGGCCCGCCGCTTCTACGTCTCCGACGAGCCGGTCGAGGTGTTCTCGGCTCGATGACCGGACGATGGGAGCCTCCCCGGCCGCTGCCGGCCGGGGAGGCGCTCGACGCGCGCTCCGGCCGGCCGTGTCCCGAGCCGCTCGCGGTGACCGCGCGCTGGGTTCGGGACTATCTGTGCCGTCCGCACCCGGAGCTGGGCCGGCCAGGGGCGGTGTGCCCCTACACACGGCAGGCGCTCGACGCGGGCAGGCTGCTCGGCGCGGTCTGGCCGACGCGTCCGGACGGACCGGACGAGGTGGCGCGGGTGATGCGCCGCCATCTCTCCTGGTTCCTGGCCGACCACGTCGCCGCAACCGACCCGCGCCAGCCGGCCGCGGCCGAACCGCACCGGGCACGCGCGGAGGAGCCCCACCGGGCACGCGCCGAGGAGCCCCACCGGGCACGCGCCGAGGAACCGCGCCGGGCAGGTGGGGACGAGCCGCACCGGGCGCTGCTGGTGGTCTTTCCCGAGATCGCCGAGCCCGACTGGGCCGCGGTCGTCGAGGGGGCGCAGCGGCGGCTCAAGCCGTCGTTCGTGCGGCACGGGCTGATGGTCGGCGAGTTCCACCCCGGCCCGCCCGCCGCCGCGGGGATCCGCAACCCCGCGTTCCGGCCGCTGCGCAGCCCGCTGCCGATGCTGGCCGTCCGTCCGATGGTCCGCTCCGATCTCCCCTTCCTCGATCAGGCCCCGTGGTCACTCGCCGCGTGGACGGCCCGGTTGGGTGACACCGAGCAGTCTCCGGCGAAGGACCGCGCGAACGCTTCGGCCTGGTCGGTCGCGTGGTGGACGGCGTTGACGAACGGAACGCGCAGACCGGACGAGACGCCCAGCAGCCAGATCCGCTCACTGCGGCCGTTCACTCGCAGGCGAAGATCGGCGTCCAGCTCCGGGGGCGCGGTCGCCGCCCCGGACGCGTCGGGCGTCAACATCAGGGCTCCGTCCCGCATGCGCAGGGGTCTGCTGGTGAAGCCCGTCGCGCACACCACGGTGTCGAAGCGTTCGGACGGCCCGTCCGGCCACTGCACACGCCAAGGGGACGGGCCGTCCAGCCGTCGCGGGACACCCGCGCGCACCTCGACCTGCCCGCTCTCCAACAGGCTCGACAGACGTTCGGCGTTGCAGAGCGGGAACGAGCCCAGGTAGCGCATCAGCGGCTCGCACGCGCGCAGGACGCGGCGACGCGTCTCCCCGTCGCGGCGGACCAGGAGCGGGTTGGCGATATCGACCAGTTCGACCAGCACGTCCTGCCAGCCGACCCGGCCTTGCCGCGCGAGGTCGATCTCGGCGCGCAGGCGTTCCGCCGGGCCGCCCGGCTCGGCGGCGCGGGGCGGCGCGGCGCCGAGCG
>NZ_JBFAOF010000847.1:0-3171 GCF_040675125.1 Spirillospora sp. NPDC049652
CCCGGCGAAGATCGACGAGTCGGCCGAGCGGGCCGAGCACGTCGACGCCGTAGGGGCGGCCGCCGACGTGGTCGTCGATCCAGCGCAGTTCCTCCTCGAGCCGGTCGGGGGTGTAGGCGACGGCGCCGAGGACGCCGAGGCCGCCGGCGTTGGTGACGGCGGCGACGACGTCGCGGCAGTGGGAGAAGGCGAAGAGGGGGAACTCGGTGCCGAATCGCTCGCAGACGTCGGTGCGCATGCCGCCGACGCTACTGGGCCGAACGTCATTCGGTCCAGGGGGTCTCGCGGTACCGGCGGATCAGGTCCTCCTCGCCGTAGCGGCGCGTGCGGCGGTGCCAGTTCACGATGGCCGCCATCCAGTTCTGATACTCCCGGACGAGCCCGCCGAGCGCGGCCCGCTCCTGCCTGGACAGCCCCATGTCGTCGGCGAGGACGGGCAGCTCGTGCATCACCACGTGCTGGAACTGCCGGATCCGCGAGGTCATCAGGTCGGCGACGACGCGCAGCGCCGTCGCGCGGTCGCAGCCGAAGAAGTTCTGCACGACCAGCACCATGTTGTGGAACTCGCCTTCGAACTCGATCTCCTTCTGGAACGAGAACACGTCGTTGACCAGGGTGCTGAAGTCCATGGCCGAGTGGAGCAGCGACTGCACGGGACCGGTGGCGTAGACGGCGTCGGGGAGCCCGGCGGCCTTGCCGAGGTGGGTGAGGGCCAGGGTGAGGTCGGAGCCGAAGGTGCGGCGGCGCATCTCCATATAGTCGACCGGGTCGGGGACGCGGTTCTGGAGCTGGTTGCCCAGTTCCCACAGCCAGCTTTCGAGCATCGTGTCGACCGCGGCGCGGAACCGGCGGCGTCCTTCGGGGGCCATCGGCCCGGCGGTGCGCCGCCACAGGTCGTCCAGGCCGCGCTCCAGGGCGCTCTCGGGCCGGGGGGTGGCCGCGCCGTCGGCCACGGGCATGAACAGGCCGAGGCGGGCGTTGGTGGCGCGGGCTCCGGCGATGTCGCGGCCGCGGCCGAACACCGCGGGGTAGTAGTCGTCGGCGTAGGTGCCCCAGGCGAGCCACTGGGCGCCGAGATCGAGCTCGTCCGGGCCGGCGTCGGGCGCGAGGCCGGCGGCGCA
The DNA here is from genome assembly GCF_040675125.1 of Spirillospora sp. NPDC049652. Classification (NCBI taxonomy): domain Bacteria; kingdom Bacillati; phylum Actinomycetota; class Actinomycetes; order Streptosporangiales; family Thermomonosporaceae; genus Spirillospora; species Spirillospora sp. NPDC049652. The sequence goes on from NZ_JBFAOF010000847.1 coordinate 1,122, forward strand.
GAGCGCGAGGTCGAAGTCGGCGAGGAGCCGGGCGTTCCAGACGCCCGAGCCGGGAACGCCCGGCTGCGGGCGCAGCAGGCCCATGCGCTCGGCCCAGTCGGCCAGGTGGTCGCGCGCCCGGTCCAGGTGGGGGTTCAGCGACAGCGTGAACGGCATGTCGATCTCGGGGATGACCGATGGCCCGACCCGCTGGGGGACGTGCGCGTACTTGCGGAGCCGGGCGATGGCGGGCGGCCCGAACAGCGACCGGATGTCCAGCCCGCTCATGCCGAGTTCGGCGGCGCCGGGGAAGGCGGGCACGCGCGCCTCGGCGTCGGCGTCCAGCGCGCCCCGGTTCATGTAGCGGGACGAGCGCATGTGCCACTCGTGACCACCGGCCTGCCAGTCCTGGAGCCCCTTGATGTACGCGCCGACCCGGGCGACCTCGTCCGGGGTGAGGCCCTCCTCGGCGCACAGCGCGGGGACCTCGGTGAGCGCGGTGTGCTCGAACTGCTGGATCCGGGAGGTGAGAATGTCGTTGACGGCCTCGGCGGCCTCCTGCGTCCCGCAGCCGAAGAACTTCTCCAGGACGAGCACGCCGTTGCTGAGCTCGCCCTCGTCCTCGACCTCCCGCTGGTAGGAGAACAGGTCGTTGCGCAGGTGGACGGCGTCGGCGAACGCGTCGCGCAGCACCGCCATCGGGCGCGACCCGGCGATCCGCGCGGGGATCTCGGCGTGCGCGGCGTGCTCGACCAGGTTCGCCGACCAGGGGGCGCCGCCGACCCGGCGCCGCATCTCGATGTACTCGACGGGGTTGGCGACGCGGTGCGCGTTGATGTTCGACAGCTCCCACAGCGACTCGTTCAGCAGGTGCCGGGTGCGTTCGGCGAACCGCTCCCGCCACGCCGGGGACATCGCCGGGACGGTCCGGGCCCACAGGTCGGCCAGGCCCGCCTCGACGGGGTTCTCGGGTTCGGGGACGCGGCTCATGTCGCCGTCCAGTGGCATGAACAAGGGCAGCCGCGCCAGGTGGTCGCGGCCGCCCTCGCGGTCGCCGGTGCGCTTGAAGCGCTCCAGGAAGTGGTCGTCGAAGAAGAACACCCACACGTACCAGTCGGTGATGAGGGCGAGTTCCCCGGCGTCGCAGTCGGGGTGGGTGTAGGCGCACAGCAGGGGGTAGTCGTGGGCCTCCAGGTCGGCCTGGTCCCAGACGTCCGAGCCCTCCAGCATGCCCATCGCGCGGGCCCACGGCACCGAGTGCGCGCGGGCCGCCTCCAGGTTCGGGTTCAGCCGCGCGGGATAGGCGCTGTAGAACCTCGGCAGCCGGAACGGCTGTGTCGTGCCGACCACGCCCATGGGCGGTCCACCCTCTCGCCTCGCGCCGGACAGGCCACGCCGGGAGCCGTGCCGGAAACCGCACCGGAAGCCGCGCGGAGAACACGCTCCCGGCGCGCATTCTGACAGAGGGTGATGATTGCCCCGTGGTCAGATCATCGTGCTCCGCGGAACCGGTCTGTGGCCTCGATGAGATGGTTCAGGGTGCCGGGTTCGTCGAAGCCGTGGCCGGCGTCGGGCACCAGGTGCAGTTCGGAGCCGGGCCACGCCTTGTGCAGCGCCCAGGCGGCGTCCGGCGGGGTGAGCAGGTCGTAGCGGCCGTTGACGATGACGCCGGGCAGGCCGTTCAGCCGGTGCGCGTCGCTCAGCAGCTGGCCGGGTTCGAGGAAGCAGCCGTTGCCGAAGTACCGGTTCTCCAGGCGGGCGACGGCGACGGCGGCGCGGACGTCCTCGTCGTCCTCGCGCGGGACGAGATAGCTGGTCGTGTCCTCCCAGCGGGTCCAGGCGAGCGCGGCGGGGATGTGGACGGCCGGGTCGGGGTCGGCGAGGCGGCGGGCGTAGGCGGCCATGTAGTCGCCGCGCTCGTCCTCGGGGATCGCGTCGCGGAAGCCCTCGAAGGCGTCCGGGAACAGCCGGGACACGCCGCCCTTGGCGAAGCACCACGGCTCGTCGGCGGGCAGGACGAGGTAGACGCCGCGCAGCACCAGCGCGATGACGCGGTCCGCGTGGGCCTGCG
>NZ_JBFAOF010000848.1:0-3171 GCF_040675125.1 Spirillospora sp. NPDC049652
CGGGGCGCCGCCCGCCGTGTTCGCCGGGGTCGAGGTCGTCAACGCCGCACGGGAGGCCGGGGCATGAGCCGCTGGGAGAGCGCGGAGAGGACGGCCGAACGGGCGCTGGCGGCGAGCCGCGCCGACGGCTGCGTGGTGATCGTGGACGGGGAGGACGCCGCCCAGGTGCGCTGGGCGGAGAACGCGGTGACGACGGCCGGCCTGGTCCGCGACGACCGGATCACGGTCGTCGCGTTCGCGGCGGGACGCCAGGGGACGGCCACCGCGGCCGTGACCCGCCACGGCGATCCGGCCGACGACGTCGGAGGGCTCGTCGCGGAGGCCGAACGCGCGGCCCGCGAGTCCCCCGCCTCTCCCGACGCGATGCCCCTGCTCACTCCCGACGAGACCTGCCCGAAGGCCGGTGTGGAGACTGGCGGGGAGGCCGGCACGGACCTTGCGAGCGGCTCTCCCGCCCAGGACGGCGCGGAATGGTTGACCACGTTCGGTGGCGGGCTGAAGGCCGTCATCGCGCGGGCGCGCGAAGACGGCCACGTGCTCTACGGCTATGCCGAGCACACCGTCCGGACGACGTACCTGGCCACCTCGACAGGGGTGAGGTCGAGGCACACGCAGCGTGAGGGCCTGATCGACCTCACCGCGCGCGACGCGCTGGACGAGCGGGCTTCGGCCTGGGGCGGCGTGCCGCTGCCGAGCACCGGGCCGTTCGATGCGGCGGCGGCGCTGGCGTGGCTGCGCGCGGACCTCGCGGAGCGCGTCCGCTGGGCGGGACGTCGGGCCGAGGTCCCGCCGGGTGAGTACGAGGTGCTGCTCTCGCCGTCCTGCGTGGCCGACCTGCTGCTGTACGTCTACGAGGCGCTGGACGCGCGCGACGCGCTGGACGGGGCGTCGCCCTTCGCGACCCCGGACGGCATGCCGAGGGTGGGCGAGCGCCTGACCGCGCCCGGCCTCACGCTGCACAGCGATCCGGCGCTGCCGGGCCTGGAGTGCGCGCCGTTCACGGTCGTCCGCGCCCCCGGCGGTGGCGCGTCGGTGTTCGACAACGGCCTTCCGCTCCGCCCCACCCGCTGGCTGGACGACGGGGTGCTCACGGCGCTCGTCCAGACGCGGCACTCGGCCAAGGCGAGCGGGCTGCCGGTGACGCCGGGGATCGGCAACCTCCGCCTGGACGGCCCGGCGGACGGCCGGGGTCTGCGGGCGATGGTGGAGGGCACCCGGCGGGGGCTGCTGGTGAACAGCCTCTGGTACCTGCGTCCCACCGATCCGCGGACGCTGGCGCTGACCGGCTCCACGCGGGACGGGGTCTACCTGATCGAGGACGGCGAGATCGTCGGCGCCGTGGACGACTTCAGATTCAGCGAGCGGATCGTGTCGATGCTGGCGCGGGTCACGGAGGCCGGGCGGAGTCGGCCGGCACTCGCCCGGGAGTGGGACGACGCCCTCTCCCGCATGGCCGCTCCGGCCCTCCGCGTCGCCGACGTCGCCGTCCGTGACACTAGATAATTTTAAAGTGAAATTGTAGAATGCGGGAACAGCCGTGACCGTGTCCCGAGGGAGGCTTCTCGTGGAGGACAAGGGAACCGAGTCGGCGATCGTGGCGATGGCGCGCCGCCGCACCGAGGGCGAGACGGGGGCGTCCGCGGCCCCGCCGCGCGCCCCCCGGGAATGGGCGGACCGCTTCCCCACCGGCCCGCTGGACGACCCGGCCGTCCACGCCGAACTGCGGCGGCTCTTCCCCCTGACGCCCGACCTCGTCCACCTGAACGTGGGGACGCTCGGCTCCACCCCGCACCCGGTGCTGGACATGCTGCGCGCCGCTGACACCGAGTACGCCCGCTACCCGCGCGACCCCTACCCGCCGACCACGCTCACCGAGCCGCGCGCCACGCTGGCGCGCTGCTACGGCTGCGACCCCGACGAGATCGCGATCGTGCAGGGCGCCACCGACGGCAACGCCCGCATCCTGAACGGCCTGGACCTGGCCGAGGGCGACGAGGTCGTCACGACCACGCACGAGTGCTACACGATGCAGGCGCCGCTGAACCTGCTGCGCAACCGGCGCGGCATCGAGGTCACCAAGCTCACCCCGCGGCTCGGCCCCGACCAGACCGCCGAGGAGATCGTGGAGATGTTCGCCGCCGCGATCACCCCGCGCACCCGGGTGCTGGAGTGGGCGGCGGTCACCTTCACCGTCGGCACCACCATGCCGACCCGGATGCTCGCCGAGCTGGCGCACGAGCACGGCCTCACCACCGTCGTGGACGGCGCGCACCTGCCCGGCCAGTTCGACATGAGCCTGCGCGAGCTGGGCGTCGACTTCGTCAGCGGGTCCGGCGCGAAGTACCAGTGCGGGCCGATGGGCACCGGCGTCCTGTACGCGCGCAACAAGGTGCTGCCCGAGTACAACCCGCTGCCGCTGCCGGGCTTCTGGCCGGTGATCTCGCTCTGGTACCCGATCGAGGGTGAGCTGCCGCCGCGTGCCACCGGGCGCGAGGCGTCCTACGACATCGGCACGTTCCTGCAGAAGACCGGGTCGGCGGACCTCTCGCGGGGCCCGGCGCTGCAGACGGCGGCGGAGATCTGGGAGCACATCGGCCGCGCGGAGATCCAGCGGTACGTGCACGGGCTCTGCGACCACCTGAAGGAGCGGATCGCCGCGCACTGGGGCGAGGAGTCGTTCTTCAGCCCGCTGCACGACCGGCGGCTGCACTCCGGGATGGTCGCCTTCCAGCCGTTCCGCGACCCCGAGCACGCGGTGGACCCGCGCCGGTTCATGGAGTTCGAGGAGCGGATGGAGAGCGAGCACGGGATCAACCTGCGGTTCACCTTCTTCCCCGTCCGGGACGCCGCGACCGAGCGGTACGCGATCCGGCTCGCGCCGCACCTGTACAACGACCGCGACGAGCTGGACCGCGCGGTCGACGCGATGATCAAGCTGACCGACGAGATGGACCGGCGGTGACGGCCGCCCCCGAGGCGGCCGGGTCGGGGGCGGCCGGGCGGGGGGAGGCGGCCGGTCCGGACGCCCCCGTCCCGCCGGTCGTGACCGGCTACCTGGCCCTCGGGCTGCGGCTCGGCCGGCTGGTGGACGGCTTCGTGGACTGCTGGTTCGGCGGCGCGGGGGACGCCGTACTCGATGAGCGGCTGGGTGACGAAGTCGGCCCGGCGAAG
>NZ_JBFAOF010000849.1:0-3169 GCF_040675125.1 Spirillospora sp. NPDC049652
GACCCGGCGGACTCGGCCGGGGACTTCGCCCCCGCCTTGCCGCCGGTCCCGGCCTCGGCGTCCGTCGAGCGCGCCGCCTGGGCGAGCTCCCACTCCTGCTGCTTCAGGTCGGCCTCCCGGGGCGCCTGGATCCGCCTCATCTGCTTGTTCATCGAGCGGATGAGGAAGACCAGGGCCACGCCGATGGCCAGGAACACGCCGAACCCGAGGAAGCCCGGGGTGACCGTGTCGTTGTTCAGCGGCAGGTTGTTGTCCGCGAGGACGGTGGTGGTCAGGGCGAGCATCAGACGGAAACCTTCTCCCGGATACCGGCGAACAGATCGTCCTCCGGCAGCTCGGTGTCAACCAGGGACCTGGCCAAATGGTAGTCCTCGGTCGGCCAGGCCTCGCGCTGGACGTCCAGTGGGACCGCGAACCAGAAGCCGTCCGGGTCGATCTGGGTGGCGTGGGCGATCAGCGCCCGGTCCCGGGTCTCGAAGTGCGCGGCGCACGGGATGCGGGTCGTGACCTCCCACTTCTCCGGGCGGTCCTTGGCCCGCTCGCGCCAGTCGGCGTACGGCGACTCCAGGCCGGCGGCCTTCATCGCCTCGTCCAGCGCCTCGATCCGGGCCGTGTTGAAGGTCATGTGGTAGTAGAGCTTCAGCGGCTGCCACGGCTCGCCGCCGACGCCCGGGTAGCGGTCCGGGTCGCCGGCCGCCTCGAACGCCTCGACCGACACCTCGTGGGTCTTGACGTGGTCGGGGTGCGGGTAGCCGCCGTTCTCGTCGTAGGTGAGGATCACGTGCGGCCGGAACTCGCGGACGGCCCGGACCAGCGGCTCGGCCGCGCTCTCCAGCGGCTCCAGCGCGAAGCAGCCCTCGGGCAGCGGCGGCAGCGGGTCGCCCTCGGGGAAGCCGGAGTCGACGAAGCCGAGCCAGCGCTGCTCGACGCCGAGGATCTCGCGGGCGCGCGCCATCTCCTCGTTGCGGACCTTCCCGATGTTCTCCCTGATCTCCGGGCGGTCCATCGCCGGGTTCAGGATGGAGCCGCGCTCGCCGCCGGTGCAGGTGACGACGAGCACCTCGACGCCGTCGGCGACGTAGCGGGCCATCGTGGCCGCGCCCTTGCTCGACTCGTCGTCCGGGTGGGCGTGGACCGCCATGAGCCGGAGCGGCGCGCGCGCCGCTCCGCCGTCCGCCGCCGGCCCGGAGGCGGGCGCGGACAGGACGGTGGCGGGCTCGGACGCCTGGTCCGGCACCTGGCCGGACGTCTGGTCGGTCACCTGGTCGGACACCTGGGGATCTCCCTCACAGCACGGTTCGACGGGACCCGGTTCGGAGCATCGGCCGGGACCGAAGAGAATTGTTCCTGACAACGCCACCAGCCCGCACGGAGATTCCCCGCCATGAGCGCCAGCGTCCCAGCAGCCTCCGCGCCCGACCCGGCCGCGGCCGAGGCGACGGCCTCCTCCCCGGTCGCCGAGGAGGAGTCCTCCTCACCGTTCCGGCGGCGGCACGACCGGCCCGGCCTGGGCTGGCTCGGCTGGATCGTGATCGGCGTCCCGACCCTGCTGTTCGCCGGGGGCTGGGCGTTCCTGGTGGCGCACGTCGGGCAGACCCCGGGAATCTCCATGGAGACCCGCACCGTTGACCTGAGAGAGAACGCCGCCGTCGTGACCTACGCGGTCGGCAAGCCGAAGGACGAAGTGGTGCGGTGCGTGGTGGACGCCTACGACGACAAGCTGGCCGTGCTCGCCCAGCGTGAGATCACCGTCCCGCAGGGGACGTCCAGGGTGACCGCCCAGGAGACCCTGGAGACCCCGCGCAAGGCGACCGGCGGACGCATCCGCGACTGCCGCAAGGCGTGATCCGGGCCGCCTGACCGGGGATAACTCCCGAACAGGTGGACATACTCGGATAGAACAGGACCCGGCGAAGCCGAAACCCGCGCGGCTGATTGCGGGGCCCGGCTTCAGGGAACCTTTACCGCACACACCGGATAGGCTAGAGGTTTAACCCGGCCGCACTTCATGTCGATGTGTCGCCCTCCCGTCCGGGTGGGCGAGATCGCAACATGTGGATGAGGAGTACCCGTGACCGAGACCCGCGCTGACAACGTCACCTGGCTGACCCAGGAGGCGTACGACCGGCTCAAGGCTGAGCTGGACCACCTGTCGGGCCCGGGCCGCATCGAGATCGCGCAGAAGATCGAGGCGGCGCGGGAAGAGGGTGACCTGCGCGAGAACGGCGGCTACCACGCGGCCAAGGAGGAGCAGGGCAAGATCGAGGGCCGCATCCTGCAGCTGCAGAGCATCCTCGAGAACGCCCGGGTCGGCGAGGCCCCGCGCTCGGAGGGCGTGGTCGGCCCCGGCATGACCGTCACGATCTCCTTCGAGGGCGACGACGAGGAGGTCACCTTCCTGCTCGCGTCCCGCGAGGAGAGCGGCGTGCCGATCGACGTGTACTCCCCGAACAGCCCCCTCGGGTCGGCGATCAACGGCAAGAAGGTCGGCGAGAAGGCCTCCTACACGCTGCCGAACGGCCGCACGATGAGCGTCGAGATCCTCGACGCGACGCCGTACGGCGGCTGAGCCCGCCGCCAGCGAGGCCGGAAGACTCCGCGAACGCCGCGACGCCCCGTCCCACCCGGGACGGGGCGTCGCGGCGTTTCCCGGCCGTTCGTCCCGACTTTTAGCCCCGGCCGTTCGCCCTGACCTTTCGTCCCACCGTTTTCGGACGCGGGCGGGGTCAGGGCTTCTTTCGAACGCTTCCTCGGACGCGGGCGGGGTCAGGTCTCCTCGGCGACCTGTTCGCGGAAGTCGCGGGCGACCCGGTCGGCGGGGAGCCGGTCGAGCAGCAGGCGCAGCTCGCCGCCGACGCGGCCCGAGTCGACGGACTTCAGCAGCCGCAGCGCCCGGCGGCCGGTGGCCACCGCGGCGTCCACCTGCCCCATCCGGACCTGCGCCGCCGCCACGACCGTGAGGGCGAGGGCGTGGTCGCGCGGGTACTCGTCCCGGTCGAGGCCGACCCAGTGGGACAGGTTCCTCGGCACGTCCGCGGCCCGGCCGAGCTCCAGCATGGCGAGGTTCGGCTCGATCGTGGTCGAGGGCCGCCGCATCCAGTAGATCCAGGCCGGGTCGTCCTCGGGGCGGCGCCGCTCCCAGTGCGCCTCCGCCCGCGCGAGCGCCTGC
>NZ_JBFAOF010000850.1:0-3160 GCF_040675125.1 Spirillospora sp. NPDC049652
GAACGGCCCGGCGGCCGGCCCGCCGGACGGCACGGCCGCCGCGCTCGACCGCGTCGCGGACCTGATCGACGAGCATGAGGCGGACCTCCCCGAGGCCGCCCGCGCCCGCCGCGACCTGGCCGACGTCCGCGAGGAGGCGGAGGCCGACGACCCGGACGGCGACCGCCTCTCAGGCGCCCTGGACCGCCTCGCCCGCCGAGTCGGCGGCGTCGCGGCCCTAGCCGAAGCCGTCCACACCCTCGCGGCTCAATTTTCGTAGACCCGGCCCACTTCGCTCGCCCGGGGGGCTCGCTCCGTGACCGTGTCTGGGCGAACGCGGCATCGCTTCGCGATCTGCCCGGTTTCGCTCGCCTTCGGCTTCGCTGCACCGTGCAGGGCACGCGTTCGCGCGCGTGGCTGAGGCCGCTTCGAGACCGGCCTCGGGCTCGGCTTACGTTCGCCTCGCCTCGCCTCGCCGCGCGTGGCAGGGGCGGTGTCGGTCTAGATGGAGGCTTCGGTGCGGGAGGGGAGGTTCGCCTTTTCCGCGACCGCGCTCCAGTAGCCGATGAACTCGCGCTTGGCCTCGGTGGCCTGCTCGTTCACGTCGGCGACGTCGGAGTCGGACGGGCATCCCGGCGACAGCTCGATGTACCTGGCGTTGGACGCGACCGACGCCTCCAACGCGCGGACCAGGGCGCTCTTGAGCTGCTCGCCGTTCTCGATGGCGCTGACGTCCAGGGCCTGCGCGGTGGACAGCTGCGTCTGCCGCTCGCCCCTGATCCGCTGCAGCCCGGCGGTCTCGCAGCCGTCGCTCAGGACGGTCTGGAGGTTGCCCCGGGTCGAGGCCATGTCGTCCAGCAGCGAGTTCACCTTGCCGGCCTGCTCGGTCATGTCGCCGCTCGGCGACGGGGAGGACGGCGTCTCCGACGGCGAGGACGGCGACGACGCGGGCTCGGACGGCTGGCCCGTCGTCCCCTGGGTCGTCGCGGCGGTGTCGCTGCCCGTGCGGTCGGCCTTCCCGGAGCCGTGCGGCCAGAACACGATGCCGAGCGCGATCGCCGCGAGGACGACCAGCCCCGTCACGATCAGCAGGTAGGGCGGGGCCTTCTTCCGCTCCCGCGGCGGGGGCGGGCTCCACACCGGCGGCTCGTCCGCCCACGGCTCCGGCGACAGCGTGATCGTGTGCTCGCCGGGTGTGTCCGGCGGCGGGGGAGGCGTGGCGGACAGTCCCGACCCGCCCGCGCCGCTCCAGGGCTCGGGCGGCGGGCCGTACGCGGCCGCGGGGTCGGCGGAAGGAAGCCGCATCCCCGGGTCGTACACCGTCGGTGGCGCGGCGTAGCCCAGGTCGAGTTCGGTCTGCGGCGAGGAGTACCCGGCGTCCAGCTCGGTCTGGTGGGGCGAGGAGCCCGCGTCCACCTCGGTCCGGGGTGCCGCGTGCCCGAACTCGTGCGGCGGCCGGCCCGGGTCGTGCTCGGTCGGCGGCGGGCCGTACTCGGCCGGATACGTCGCCTCGTGCCCGGCGGACGCGAACGGATAGGGACCGGCGCCGGGAGCGGGCTCGGCGGCCGAACCCGGCTCGCGGGCCGGATCGGGCTCGCGGTCCGGCCCGGAACCGGAAGGGGTGGCCGGAGCGCTCGGCTCGGACGGCCACGGAGGCGACGACGGCCAGCCGTCATCGCGTGGCGTGGCCTCCCCGGAGGCCGGCGCGCCGTCGTTCAGGGGCGCGTCGCACCGGGTGCAGCGGGGCAGCGCCGGAGTCGTGTCGCTGCCGCAGGCAGGGCACCGCATGAAAGCCCCTCACCGTCGGGGTCCGTCGCGACCAACCTACCGTGACCGGACGCACGGCGGGATGCCCCCGGACGGCTCGCCACCGGGTTGTGATCAACCGGTCCGCCCGGATGTCGTCCCAGGTCGCGCGGTACCCGTCCGGTTCCGTCGCGCCCGTGGGATGGGACCGGCGGGATCAGACCCCAGTCCAGCGGCGGGCGGGCTGCCCGTTCTTGCGGGCGACCGGGTTCCAGATCTCGACGAACGACTTCTTGGAGTTGGTCGCGCGGCGCTCGGCCTCGGCGCGGCCGGGCGCGTGGTTGGCGTCCGGCTTGGGCTTGCCCTTGCAGCCGCGCTGCGCCTGGGTCGCCCAGGTCAGCAGCGCCTGGTCCACGTCCAGGGACGCCTGGAGCGAGTCGTGCAGGGACGAGCGCAGCTTCTCGCCGCGGTCGAGCTTGTCGAGCTTCAGGCCCGCGGTGCGCTTGAGCTGGTTCTGCCGGCGCTGCGCGACCTCCCGGAAGGAGCCGACGGCGCTCGGCAGGTCCTGGCACTTGCGGGACTGGGCGAGCCCCCGCACCAGCGTCCGCTTGGTGTCGGCGCTGGCGTTCAGGATCGCGTTCAGCGCGTCGGCCTGCTGCCGGGCCGGGCTGTTCGCCGGGATCTTGCCCTTCTGCGCGACCGGCGAGTTGGACGGGTTCGGATCGGTTCCGCCCTTGCCGCCGCTCGGCCACAGCACGACCCCGACCGCGACCACGGCCGCCGCGACCAGCGCGCCGACGCCGATCAGCAGCGGCTTGTTCGGCTTCTTGCCGGACTTGGCCGGCGGTCCGCCCTGCACGCCCTGCTGGCCGAACCCGTTCTGGCCGAACCCGCCCTGGTCGAATCCGCCGCCCTGGTCGAAGCCCGGCTGCTGGCCGAAGCCGCCGCCCGGACCGAAACCGCCCGGCTGCTGCCCGAACCCGGCGTCCTGCTGGCCGAAGCCGCCCTGCTGCGCCAGGCCGCCCGGCTGGCCGAAACCGGCGTCCTGCCCGAACGCCTGCTGCTGCCCGAAACCCGGCTGCTGCTGTCCGAAACCACCCGGCCCACCCGGGCCGGCCGGGCCGGAGCCCGCGTCGAGCATGGTGGTCGGCTGCTCGCCGGCGTCCTGGCCGAAGCCGGACGCGGCGGGCGGCTGCTGCCCCCAGCCCTGGTCGGACACCGTCTGCGGGGCCTGCCACTGCTGCGGCCCGGCCGGCTCGGACGGCTCCTCCGGGCGGCGTGGCTTGGCGTACCAGGACTCCGGGACGATCGACTCCGGGGGCTGCTCGGCCGGGCCGTCCTGCCAGTTGCGCGCCTGCCCGGCGGCCGCGGCGGGCGACGGCGCGATGATCGTCTTCCAGTCGGCGCCGGCCGACCCGCACCCGTCCGACATGAA
>NZ_JBFAOF010000851.1:0-3159 GCF_040675125.1 Spirillospora sp. NPDC049652
GACGACCTTGGTGATGCGCACGCGCACGAGGTACTCCCCGGGGACGGCGTTGCGCCTGCCGAACTCCTCGGCGCGGTCCTCGCCCATGTACCGGCCGCCGATCGCGGTCGCCCAGCGCAGCAGCTCGTCCTGGTCGTCGGTGAGGGCCGCCACCCCGTCGATCATGACGAACGAGTAGGGCGGCGCCTGGTCGTCGACCGCGATCGACACGCGGGGGTCGCGCTTCAGCGCGTGGGCCTTGAGGCCCTTCCCGTAGGTGGTGAACAGCAGGTCGTCGCCGTCCAGCAGGAACCAGATGGGCGTCACGTGGGGCGACCCGTCCTTGCGGATGACCCCGATCTTGCCCGTCCGGGTCCCCTCCAGCACGAAGGCCCGCCACTCGTCCGCCGTCATCGCTTCCATGATCCCCATTATGGGGTGGCCGCCGCCCGCCGTGGGTGGCCGGGCCGCTACCGTGAGCCACATGGAGATCATGACGGCGCACGGGGCCGCCGAGGTGACGGTGGACGAGCCCCGCGCGGCGGAGGGCGCGGCGGAGGGGGCGGCGTTCCTGCTGGTGCTGACGCACGGCTCGAACGGCGGGGTGGACGCTCCGGACCTGCTGGCCGTCCGGGAGGTCGCGCTGGATCTCGGCGGGGCGGTCGCGCGGGTGCTGCAGCCGTTCCGGAAGGCCGGACGCCGCGCGCCCGGCTCGGCGGTGCGGCAGGACGAGGCGTGGCTGGAGGTCGTGAAGCTGCTGCGCGACCGGTTCGGGGACGTGCCGCTCGTCCAGGGCGGGCGCAGCAACGGTGCTCGGGTGGCGTGCCGGACGGCCCGGGAGGCGGGCGCGGTGGGCGTGGTGGCACTGGCGTTCCCGCTGCATCCGCCGGGGAAGCCGGAGAAGTCGCGCGCGGACGAGCTGCGCGGCGCGGGGGTCGAGGCGGTCGTCGTGAACGGTGACCGCGACCCGTTCGGGGTCCCGGACGCGGCCGACGCCGCCGAGGTGGTGGTCCTGCCGGGGGAGCGGCACGATTTGAACAGGAATCCCGCCGCCGTGGGGGCGGCGGTCGAGCCCTGGCTGCGCCGCTGGGCCTGCGCGACGGCCTGAGGGAGCCGGCGGAGGACGGCCGCGGCCCCGGCGGGATCGACGGGGGCGATGCGGCCGCCGGCGCCGGTTCGCGGCCCGGACATGACGGAGCCCCGGCTGCTCGGCCGGGGCTCTTGCTTCCTGCGTTCGTTGTGCCGTTCTCGTGCGCGGTGCCGTCTCCGGACGGAGCGCCCGCGGCGCCCGCCGGGTGGCCGGCGCCCCCGAGGAAGATCACCCGTTCGGACTAGTCCCCCGTGCGGGACCGGTCAGGCGACCGCGCCGACGCCCGCGTCGGTCGGCCGGTGCGGGGCGACGACCTTCCCGTCGGGCAGCAGCTCACCGGTGTCCTCGAAGATCACGACGCCGTTGCACAGCAGGCTCCATCCCTGTTCGGGATGCGAGGCCACGGTCCGCGCGGCGTCGCGGTCAGGCCCGTTGGAGGTGGGACAGTGCGGTTGGTGTGGGCACATCGGCGTGCCTCCGGTTCAGGTGCTCGATGGGTGGTGCTCTTCTGTCTGACGCATCCGAGTGTGGAACGGTTCGACCCCGGGCTGCCATAGTCCGAAGGGACGATTGTCCGGTGGTACCTCGGTACCCCTCCGGTGTGATCGGACTCACCCTCGGGGCCAGGTGATCAGAGTGCCCTCGAATCGGTCTCGGCAAGAGCACGACACGCTGTCCGATGCGTAAATATCGTCCCGGTTCGTCCGGAGAGGTGTCCGGGACCGGCCGCCTGACCGGCCCGCGATCGATCGTTTCCCCCTGGTGCGCGGGGGTCGGAGCCCTACGATTGCGCCTGGGGCGGGGCCAGACCCAGGGGAGGTGAGGCCCGGATGCGCGTGGCGCTCTTCATCGCCTGTGTCGACGACACGATGTTCCCGGGCACCGGCCGGGCGGTGACGGCCCTGCTGGAGCGGCTGGGCCACGAGGTGGTCTTCCCGGCCGGGCAGACTTGCTGCGGTCAGCTGCACTGGACCACCGGCTACCGGCGCGAGGCGGCCGCGCTCGCGCGGCGGTTCACCGGGGTGTTCGACGGAGCGGGGACGATCGTGACGCCGTCGGCGTCCTGCGCGGCCGCGGTCCGCTCGTCCTACCGGAGCATCGCGCGGACCGTGGGCGACGGGGAGCTGGAACGCGCCGCCGCCGGGCTCGAGGTCTACGAGCTGACCGAGTTCCTGGTGGACGTCCTAGGCGCATCGGACGTGGGCGCGCGCTTCCCGCACCGGGTGGCGTACCAGCCGACCTGCCACGCGTCCCGCGCGCTAGGGGTGGGCGACCGTCCGCTGCGGCTGCTGCGCGCGGTCAAGGACCTGGAGTTGGTCGAGCTTCCCGCCGCGGAGGAGTGCTGCGGGTTCGGCGGCGCCTTCGCGGTGAAGAACGCGGACGTCTCGGTGGCGATGGTCGCCGACAAGGTCCGGCATGTCCGGGACACGGGGGCGGACGTCCTGTGCGCGCTGGACAACGCCTGCCTGGCGCATGTCGGCGGCGCGCTGTCGCGGCTGCGCGCCGGGGTGCGGGTGGCGCACGTCGCGGAGATCCTGGCGTCCACGGGGGAGCGGACGTGAGCGCGGGCGCGGAGCGGCTCCCCGACCCCGCCGACTCCGCCGACCGTGAGGCGGAGGCGGCCGGCGGGTTCGGCCTGGGCACGCTGCTGGGCCTGGTGACCGGGCAGCAGAAGAGCGCGGCCCGGCGGCGCGGAGCCCTCGGAGGCGGGACGGACCGGGACGGTCGAGCGCTTTCCGGGCATGGCGCGGACGGCGGGCCCGGCCTGCCGAGGTTCGCGGAGGCGGCGAAGGAGGCGCTGGCCGACGCGGGCGCCCGGCACGACCTCGCCGAGAGCGCCCGCCTGGCGCGGGAACGGATCGCCGCCGCGACCGGCGAGCCGGGCGACTGGGAGCGGCTGCGCGAGGCCGGCGCGGCGATCCGCGACCGGGCGCTGCTCGACCTCGGTACCCACCTGGAGGACTTCGAGCGGGCCGTCGCGGACGCGGGCGGCCGGGTGCACTGGGCCCGCACCGCCTCCGCCGCGCGCCGGATCGTCGCCTCGCTCGTCCGTGACGGCGGCGACGGCGAGGTCGCGGTGGCGGACGGCC
>NZ_JBFAOF010000852.1:0-3147 GCF_040675125.1 Spirillospora sp. NPDC049652
GAGGCGATCAAGCTGCTGGCCGGGATCGGCGAGCCGCTGGTCGGCCGGCTGATGATCTACGACGCCCTGGAGATGAGCTACCGTGCCGACGCCGCGTACGCGCCCGGACCCGCCAGGCCCGCCACCACCGCCAGCGCCAGTCCGGCCAGCGTGAAAGGCATTCCGGCCCGGCGCACCAGCCGTCCGGCGACCAGGTTCGCCACCGCCAGGACCGTCCCGGCCAGCACCAGCCAGCGCAGCACCGGATGCCAGCCCGGCGTCCGGTTCAGCAGCACGAACGCCCACGCGCCCGTCGCCGCGACCGCCACCGCCGGGACCCACACCCAGCGCGCCGACCGCCGGTACGCGCCGCACAGCAGCACCGTGCCGCCGCCCGCGAGTGCCGCGATCGCCGGAGCCATCGCCGTCGTGTAGTACGGGTGGAACGTGCCCTCGGAGAAGCTGAACACCACGAAGTGCACCGCAAGCCACGCGCCCCACAGCACCAGCGCCGCCCGCACCAGGTCGGTGCGCGGACGCCGCCAGACCAGCACCAGGCCCGCGACCAGCGCGATCGCAGCGAACGGCAGCAGCCAGGAGATCTGGCCGCCCAGTTCCGCGCCGAACATGCGGCCGATGCCCGACTGCCCGCCGAACATGCCGCCACCGCCCGGCGGACGGTTCTGCACCGCGCCCCCTGCGCGCTGCGCGAACTCACCGAACGCTTCCCGACCGGCACCACCCCGGCCGCCGCCGGGCCCGTTCCCGTCCTGCCCGAACACCCGGCCCAGGCCGTTGTAGCCGACCACCAGGTCCCAGACGGTGCCGTCGGTGCTGCCGCCGATGTACGGGCGCTTGGACGCGGGGATGAGATCCACGACCGCCATCCACCAGCCCGCCGACACCACCAGAACCGCACCCGCCGCAAGCAGCTGCAGCACACGCCGTCCGACCTTCGGCGGGCCGAACAGCAGGTACGCCAGCGCCAGCGCGGGAAGCGCGACGAACGCCTGAAGCATCTTGGTGTTGAACCCGCAGCCGACGAAGAACGCCGCCAGCGCCAGCCAGCGCAGCCGTCCGTCCCCGATCGCCCGCATCGTCGCCCAGGCCGCCGCGACCAGCAGCAGCACCAGCAGCGTGTCGGGGTTGTTGTCCCGGTTGATCGCCACCGTGATCGGCGTCAGCGCCAGGACCCCGGCCGCCAGCAGACCCGCCGCCGGACCGAACGCGCGCCGCACCGTCGCATACAACAGAGCGACGGCCGCGACACCCTCGATCACCTGCGGCAGCAGCAGGCTCCACGACCCGAACCCGATCACCCGGGCGAACAGGCCCATCACCCACAGCGCCATCGGCGGCTTGTCCACCGTGATGAACGAGCCCGCGTCCAGCGACCCGAAGAAGAACGCCTTCCAGCTCTGCGTCCCGCTCCTCACCGCCGCCGAGTAGTACGTGTTGGCGTCCCCGCTCCTGGTCAGACCCCACGCGTACAGGACGGTCGCCAGTGCCAGGATCGCCCACAGCCCCGGACGCGCCCACGCCGGGTCGCTCTCCGCTCCCAGCAGGAACCGTCCCAGGCGCCCTCTCCGCGCCACCGCGGACTGAGTCGCCTCCTCCGGCGAGCCGGTCGTCATCGTCGTGCTCATCGCCCCGCCTCCTCAGCGGCCTGCGTCTGCGTCTCGCTGTCCGGCGCGGCGGCGTCAGGACGGTGCGTGCCGCGCAACCGGCGCGGGTGGAAGATCCACGCGCGCATCAGCAGGAACCGCACCAGCGTCGCGACCGCGTTCGCCGCCACCATCGCCGCGACCTCGACCCATCGCGCGGGGTCGGCGGCGGACGCGTGCAGCAGCGCCAGCCCTCCGGTGCTGAGACCCAGCCCGAGCAGGAACGTCAGCCCGCCCTCGACCTGGTGCCGCAGGGCCCGGTGCGAACCGGTCAACCCGAAGGTGAACCGGCGGTTGGCGGCGGTGTTGCCGACCGTGGTGACCACCAGCGACAGCGCGTTGGCCATCAGCGGGCCCATGACCAGCCGCAGCAGCACGAACAGCACCAGCTGCGCCACCGTGCTCACCAGGCCGATCACCGCGAAGACCGGGAGCTGCCGCCGCATCCCCGCCGGCAGGTCGCCGCTCCCGGCGGCACCCGTGCCGCCCGTGCGGGCCCGTGCGCCGGCGCGTCCGGGGACCGGAACCCCGAAGCCACCCGTCAGCATCCGACGTGCCACCCGCGCCATTCCCCTCAGGTCGTCCAGCGCCGTCCGCAGCACGTCCACCCGGCTGTCCGGATCGTCCACCCAGTCGACCGGCACCTCGTGGATGCGCAGCCCGGTCCGCTCGGCCAGCAGCAGCAGCTCGGTGTCGAAGAACCACTCCTGGTCCTCCACCGCCGGGAGCAGCGCCTGCACGATCTCGGTGCGGCCCGCCTTGAAGCCGCACTGCGCGTCGGAGAACCGCGCCGCCATCGCCGCCCGCAGCAGCAGGTTGTAGCAGCGCGAGATCACCTCCCGGCGCGGCCCGCGCACCACCGCCGACCCGCGCGACAGCCGCGACCCGATCGCCAGGTCGCTGTGCCCGGAGATCAGCGGCGCGACCAGCGGCAGGAACGCGTCCAGGTCCGTCGACAGGTCCACGTCCATGTACGCGACCACGTCGGCGTCCGAACCGGACCAGACCCGGCGCAGCGCCCGGCCGCGGCCCTTGGCGTCCAGGTGCACCGCGCGGACCCGCGGCAGCCCGGCCGCCAGCTCCTCGGCGACCCGCCACGTCCCGTCGGTGCTGGCGTTGTCGGCGACGGTGATCCGCCACAGGTAGGGGAAGGTGTCGCTCAGGTAGGAGTGCAGCCGCCGCACACTGGCGGCCAGCACACGTTCCTCGTTGTACACGGGGATCACGACCTCCACCAGCCGCCCCCGCCCGCCCGGCTCCCCCTCGGGGCGCCCCAGGCCGGACGGGGCGGCGGCCGGGACGGCCGTGCTCCGCGTGGTGACCAGGTGACTCATGCGACCACCGTCGGCAACCGGTGTGGGAGGCCGCTGAGCCGCTCCTTAACGCTCGATGAGAAACCGTCCGCGCCCTCCCGGCGGCCCGCCGGGAGGCCCGTCAGTCCGGACGGACCGGGGTGCCCGGCAGCACCACGCGGGCCACCGTCCCGCCGCCCTCGGCCGGCTCC
>NZ_JBFAOF010000853.1:0-3142 GCF_040675125.1 Spirillospora sp. NPDC049652
CGCGCAGGATCTCCGCCCACGACCAGGCCGCCGGCGCTCCCCCGGCCTCCTCCGACCGGCCCCACGCGACCCGCCAGCCGTCCGCCGCGAGGCCCCGCGAGAACCGCTCGACCAGCGCGGTCTTGCCGATCCCGGCCTCGCCGCCGACCAGGACGACCTGGAACCGTCCGGCTGCGGCCCGTCCGGCCGCGCCGGTCAGGAGGGCGGTCTCGGCGGTCCGTCCGACGAAGGTCTCCCCGTCCGGCGGGACGAGCCGCAGCGCCCGCGCCGCCCGGCCCGTTCCCGTCCCCGTCCCCGGGCTCGGTGAGCCGGTGTGCGTCGGTTCTCTTGGAGTCGAGTCCGGCTGCCTTTCCTCCATGGGAGGCGCGGTCGGGTGCGGGACGAGCGCGCGAACACCGGCGGGCCTCGGCGGCGCATCCAGATGCGCGGCCTGGGCGAGGATGTCGGCCTCCAGGCCGCGCAGGGCGGGGCCTGGATCGACGCCGAGCTGCTCGGTCAGGACGTCCCGGGCCCGCCGGAGCGCGCCGAGGGCGTCCCCCTGCCGTCCGGAGCGGTAGAGCGCGAGGGCCAGCAGCCGCCAGGCGTCCTCGCGCAGCGGGTCGGCGGCGACGTGCGCCTCCAGGTCGGGGACGGCCTCGGCCGCCGCGCCCAGCCCGAGCATCGCCTCCGCGCGCCGCTCGGCGGCCAGCCGGCGCAGCTCGTCCAGCCTGGCGGCTTCGGCGGCGGCCCAGGGCAGGTCGGCGAACTCCGCGAACGCCGGGCCGCGCCACAGGCCCAGCGCCTCGGCGAGCAGGTCGGCGGCGCGGGCGGCGTCCCCGCCGGCGAGCGCCGCGCGGCCGTCGCCCGCCAGCGCCTCGAACCGGGCGGCGTCCACGTCCGCGCCGGTCAGGCGGTATCCGGCGGGCGAGCTCTCGATGTCGGCGTCCGGGCGCAGCACGCCCCGCAGCCGCGACACCTGCGACTGGAGCGCGTGCGCCGCACCGCCCCGCCCGCCGGGACCTCCGGAACCGCCGCCTTGGTAAAGCTCCTCGGCCAGGCCCTCGGCGGAGACCGCCGCGCCCGGCCGGACGAGCAGCAACGCCAGCAGCGCACGGCGGGCCGGGCCGCCGAGCGGGACCTGCGTCCCGTCCGGTCGCCACGCCGCCGTCGAACCGAGCACCCCGAACCGCATGATCCGTGATTATCGTCCTGAACCGGTCTTCGCGCAGGGCCGACGCGGGGCTGACCACCGTGCTGACTACCATGCAGCCCATGACGAGCGGACAGGCACGACCGATCACCGTGGTGGGGGAGCCGATCCTCCACCGCCCCCTGCGTCCGGTGGAGAGCTACGACGCCGACCTCGCGGCCCTGGTGGACGACATGTTCGCCAGCATGTACGAGGCCGACGGCGTGGGCCTGGCCGCCAACCAGATCGGCGTCGACCTGCGCGTCTTCGTCTACGACTGCCCCGACGCCGACGACGTGGCGCGCAAGGGCGTCGTCTGCAACCCCACGCTCGTCCTGCCCGAGGGCCCCGACCGGCACCTGGACGACGGCGAGGAGGGCTGCCTGTCGGTGCCCGGCCCGCACGCGCCCCTGGCCCGTCCCGACCGCGCGACCTGCCACGGCTTCGACGTCGAGGGCAACCCCGTCACGGTCGAGGGGACGGGCCTGCTCGCCCGCTGCCTCCAGCACGAGACCGACCACCTGAACGGCAAGCTGTACATCGACCGCCTCTCGACCCGCGCCCGCAAGAAGGTGCTGCGCGAGATGGAGGAGATGCGCGCGGAGGCCGAGCAGTCCGCCTGACCTCGCCACCCCCGGAGCGGGCCGGCCGGCTCGGTCAGGCGCTCCCCTCGTCCCGCCCGGTCACTCGGGCCGGCCGGTCCGCCCGGTCACTCGGCGTAGGGCGGCTCGGGGTGGTACTGCACGTACTTCTGGACGTTGCGGGCGTGCTCGACGCCGTGCAACTGGCCGACCAGCCACAGCGCCATGTCGATGCCCGCCGAGACGCCCTGGCTGGTGACGAGGTCGCCGTCCACCACGAACCGCTCGTCCCGGACAAGGGTGACGTCCTCGCGGGCCTCCAGCTCGCTCTCGGCGGCCCAGTGCGTCGCGGCGCGCCGCCCGCGCAGCAGGCCCGCGTCGTGCAGCAGCAGCGACCCGGTGCACACGCTGGTCAGCCACCGCGCCTTCGGGCCGGTCGCGGCGAGCCAGCCGGTGACCACCGGGTCCTTCCCCGCCGCCACCCGCCCGTTCCCGCCCGGGACGAGCAGGACGTCCAGGTCGGGGTGGTCGTCGAAGGTGTGGTCCGGCAGCACCCGCATGCCCTTGTTGCAGCGGACCGGGCCGTCGCCGGCGGCGACCAGCACCGCCCGGTCCCCCGCCTCGCG
The DNA here is from genome assembly GCF_040675125.1 of Spirillospora sp. NPDC049652. Taxonomy (NCBI): domain Bacteria; kingdom Bacillati; phylum Actinomycetota; class Actinomycetes; order Streptosporangiales; family Thermomonosporaceae; genus Spirillospora; species Spirillospora sp. NPDC049652. Next base: position 2,376 of record NZ_JBFAOF010000853.1, read on the forward strand.
GAGCATGGCCGAGGCCGTGAAGATCTCCCACGGGCCGGCGAAGTCGAGCTCCTCCGCCCCCTCGAACAGCAGCAGGCCGTACGTCAGCCCGTCCCTCGATCCGTCCGTCAGTCCCTGTGCCATCACACGTTCCTTCCCGTCGATCGGAACCGCTCGCGGTAGTCGGACGGCGCGACCCCGACCGTCCGCTGGAAGGCCCGGCGCAGCGTCTCGCCGGTGCCGAAGCCGAGCCGCCGGGCCATCGCCTCGACCGGCTCGCCGGTCTCGACCAGCGCCCGCCGCGCCGCCTCGATCCGGACCCGCTCGACGTAGCCGCCGGGCGGGACGCCCATCTCGGCGGTGAACCGGCGCTGCAGGTGGCGGGGGCTGAGCCCGGCCCGTTCGGCCAGGTCCCGCACGCCGTGCCGGTCGCCGGGGTCGGCGTTGATCGCGTCCACGGCCGTCCGGATGGGGTCGCTCTCCGGACGCGCCGTCCACAGCGGGACGCTGAACTGCGACTGGGTGCCGGGCCGCCGCAGGAACATGACCAGCTCGCGGGCGACGATGTGCGCCACGTCCCGGCCGAGGTCGTCCTCGACCAGGGCGAGCGCGAGGTCCATCCCGGCGGTGATGCCCGCCGAGGTCCACACCCGGCCGTCCCGGACGAAGATCGGGTCGCAGTCCACCTCGGCCTCGGGGTGCGCCCGGCGCACCTGCTCCTCGCGCTCCCAGTGCGTGGTGACGCGCCTGCCGTCCAGCAGGCCCGCCGCGCCGAGCAGCAGCACGCC
>NZ_JBFAOF010000854.1:0-3138 GCF_040675125.1 Spirillospora sp. NPDC049652
GACGGGGCCTGCGCGGCCCGTCCGCGCCGTCCGCCGCGCTGGGGGTGCTCAGCGCGATGGAGGCGAAGGTCGCCGGCCTCGTCGCGGAGGGCGCGACCAACCGCGAGATCGCGGCGCGCCTGTTCATCAGCGTCAAGACGGTCGAGGCCGCGCTCACCCGGACCTACCGCAAGCTCGGCGTCCGGTCGCGCGTGGACCTCGCGCGTCTCGCCTCGTCCCCGCACCACCCCCCGCAGGATCCCCCCGCGCGCGGCGAGTAGGAACCCTTTCCCGACCCTGCGCCTCCCCGCGCCCCGCCCGGAACGTTCCCGGGGCCGCCGACGTGCGAGGTCACCGGGGCGCTGTGTCCCGTTCATGTGGGTGTGCGTAGGGATATCCCTAACGTTCGTTCTTCGGTCTTCCTTGGGCGAGTTGGCGCGCTGACACTGCCGTTGATCCGAGATGCGGCGAATTCCCCGTTATGCCGTGAAAGGAGCTCCCCGCCCCATCCCCCCACCGCCCCGCCCGGGGCGCGCCGCCCTCGTTCCCCCGTTCCACCCCCGCCCGCCGTTCCCCGCGGCGGGCCTCTGCCCACCAGGCGAGAGGGAACCGATCCACATGACCCCACGTCGTATCGTGACGGTGTCGAGCGCGGCCGTGATCGCCGCGGCCGGCTTCGTCGCCCTCCCCATGCAGGCCCAGGCCGCACCCAAACCGAAACCCGGTATGGCGGCCGGACCCTCGTCCTTCACCAAGGACGACTTCACGGTCAACCCGTCCCCCGACACCCGCAAGGCGGCCATCAAGAACGCCGAGAAGGCGCTCGCCGCGCACCCCGCGCAGGCGCACGCCAAGTCCGGCCACGCGTTCGTGCCGCGCACGGTGGTCGTCGACAAGAAGGGCGCCGCCGACGTCCGCTTCGACCGGACCTACAAGGGGCTGCCGGTCTACGGCGGCGACCTGGTCGTCCACCTGAAGCCGGGCGGCTCCTACAAGGAGATCGACACCAACACGCGCGAGACGCCGGCCGTCCCGACCGCGCCGTCGATCAGCGCCAAGCAGGCGCAGGCGACCTCGCGCGGCCAGGTGCACGGCAAGGTGAGCTCGGTCGAGGCGCCGCACCTGGCGATCTGGAACCAGGGCCGGGCCTCCCAGCTGGTGTGGGAGACCGTCGTCCGGGGCGTCCGGACCGACCAGACCCCGACCGTCCTGCACGTCCTGGTGGACGCGCACAAGGGCAAGGTCGTCACCAAGCGGGACGAGGTCAGCTCGTTCCTGTCGCCCGCGCAGGCGGCCAAGCTGGCCAAGGCCCGCAAGGCCAAGGCCAACGAGGGCATCCTCACCGCCGGGACCGGTAACTCGATCTACAGCGGCACGGTGTCGATCGACCTGACCCAGTCCGGCAGCACGTGGTCGATGAAGGACCCGTCGCACGGCAACGGGACCACGACCAACCTGAACCACGCCACGAGCGGCACCGGGACGGTCTTCAGCAACTCGACCGGGACGTTCGGCAACGGCACCAACAGCGACCCCGCGTCCGCCGGTGTCGACGCGCACTTCGGCGCGGCCAAGACGTTCGACTACTTCAAGAACGTGCACGGCCGCAACGGCATCTTCGGGAACGGCGCCGGCGTCCCCTCGCGCACCCACTACGGCAACGCCTACGTGAACGCGTTCTGGGACGGCTCGCAGATGACCTACGGCGACGGCTCGGGCAACGCCCGCCCGCTCGTCGAGATCGACGTCGCCGGCCACGAGATGAGCCACGGTGTCAGCGGCGCCCTCACCGGCTGGGACGAGACCGGTGAGACCGGCGGCATGAACGAGGGCACGAGCGACATCTTCGGCACGATGGTGGAGTTCTACGCCAACAACTCCGTGGACACGCCCGACTACACCATGGGCGAGCTCATCAACATCAACGGCAACAACACGCCGCTGCGCTACATGTACAACCCCTCGCTCGACGGCGCGTCGCCGAACTGCTACTCCAGCAGCAACGGCAGCCTCGACCCGCACTACTCGCTCGGCCCGCTCACGCACTGGTTCTTCCTGCTCGCGGTCGGCTCCGGCGACCACGGCTACGGCAACAGCCCGACCTGCAACAACACCACCATCACCGGGCTGGGGAACAACAAGGCCGAGAAGATCTGGTACCGGGCGCTCGCGTCCTACGCCAACAGCTCCGAGAACTACGCGCAGGCGCGCGTCGACTCGCTGAAGGCCGCCGCGGACCTGTACGGCACGCACTGCACCGAGTACAACACCGTGAACGCCGCCTGGGCGGCGGTCAGCGTCACCGGCACCGACCCGGTTCCCGGCACGTGCGGCGGCCAGCCCGGCTCGCCGCAGGTGACCAACCCCGGCAACCAGACCGGCACCGTCGGGCAGGCCGCCAGCCTGCAGATCAGCGCGACCGACCCCGGCGGCTCGGCCCTGACCTACAGCGCCACCGGGCTCCCGCCCGGCCTGTCGATCAACGCCTCCACCGGCCTGATCTCCGGCACGCCGACCACCCAGGGCACCTACTCGGTGACGGTGACCGCCAAGAACACCGCCGGGAACAGCGGGACGGCCACCTTCACGTGGACGATCAACCCGCCCGGCGGCGGCACCTGCTCCAGCCCCGGCGAGAAGGTGACCAACGGCGGCTTCGAGACCGGCACCACGCCGTGGACCACCACCTCCGGCGTCCGGTCGGCCAACGGCAGCGGTGAGAGCGCCCACTCCGGCACCTACTTCGCGTGGCTGGACGGCTACGGGACCACGCACACCGACAGCGCCAGCCAGTCGGTGACCATCCCGTCCGGGTGCAAGGCCTCGCTGACCTACTACCTGCACATCGACACCAGCGAGAGCGGCAGCACCGCGTACGACAAGCTGACGGTCAAGGCGGGCTCCACGACGCTGAAGACCTACAGCAACGCCAACGCGGCCAGCGGCTACTCGCTCCAGACCGTCGACCTGTCCGCCTACGCGGGCCAGACGGTGACCCTCTCGTTCTCGGGCACCGAGGACGCGTCCCTGCAGACCAGCTTCGTCATCGACGACGTGTCGGTGAACGCCTCCTGACGTCGCCGGGCGCCGGCCGCCGTCCCCCCGGGCGGCCGGCGTCCCTGACGGAGCCGGCCTGCGGACCGGCCCGCCCGGCGGACC
>NZ_JBFAOF010000855.1:0-3133 GCF_040675125.1 Spirillospora sp. NPDC049652
GACGCGCCCGCCGCGGCTCACGCGGCGGGCGCCCACCGGTCTTCAACACCGACCTCTACAAGCGCCGCAACGTGGTCGAACGCTGCATCGGACGTCTCAAGCAATGGCGAGGCATCGCCACCCGCTTCGACAAACTCGCCCGCCACTACCGGGCAGCGATCGTCCTGGTCACCGCCCTGCTCTGGATCAACACATGATCCACCGGACACGACCTAGGGCCTGTTTCAAAGTGGCCTCAGCCCCGCGCGCGAACGCGTTACCTGCCCGGTGGAGCGATGCCGAAGGCGAGCGGAACCGGGCAGATCGCGAAGCGATGCCGCGTTCGCCCAGGCCTGGTCACCTAGCGAGCCGCCAGGCGAGCGCAGTGGGCCAGGACTTTGAAACACGGCCTAGTGGCGCCCTGCTGGCCTCTGCACGACCCGGGCGAGGACGATGGCGGCGGAGAGGAGTGAGCGTTAGAGGCCTACCAGGTCACTCTGATAGGGGCAGGCACTCGGCGAGCAGGTCGACCACGTCGCGCCAGGCCCGCTGCGCGTGCCGTGGGTGATAGCCGACGCCGGGGACCGCGGCATGGTCGACCGGCGGGTGGTGGAAGGCGTGCGGGGCACCCCCGTAGACCATGAGGCGCCAGTCGACGCCCGCGGCCTGCATCTCGGCGGCGAACGCGTCCCGCTGTGCGGGCGGCATGATCGGGTCTTCCGACCCGACCCCGGCCCACACCGGGCAGCCGATGCGCGCCGCCTCGCCTGGCCGGCCCGTGGTCAGTGCGTTGACCGTTCCGATCGCGCGGAGGTCGACGCCATCGCGCCCGAGTTCGAGCGCGATCGCGCCCCCGGTGCCGTAGCCGATGGCGGCGACCCGGTCAGGGGCGGTCCGTGGTTCGGCACGCAACACCTCAAGCGCCGCGTGGCCGATGCCCCGCATCCGGTCGGGGTCGGCGAGCAGCGGCATGCAACGGGCCAGCATCTCCTCGGGGTCGCCCAGGTAGCGGCCGCCGTGAAGGTCGAAGGCCAGCGCCACGTATCCCAGCTCGGCCAGGGCCTCGGCTCGGCGGCGCTCGACGTCGCTGAGCCCCATCCCTTCGGGCCCGATCAGGACGCCGGGCCGACGGTCGACGCCTGCGGGGAGCGCGAGGTGTCCGATCATCGTCAAGCCGTCGGCCGGGTATTCGACCGTACGTGTCGTCACCGCTGTCATGAGACTGGACTGTAGTGACCGTCGAGCCCGGTCGAACCGGTGTTCACCGCCGGCGGACCGCGGTCGGCGCGTGCCCTGACGTCTGCGCTCATGCGGTGTACACCGCTTCGCCGCCGACGTAGGTGGCCAGGACGCGGGCGTCGGCGATCTCCTCGGGCGGGCCGGTGAGGATGTCGCGGTCCAGGACGACCAGGTCGGCGAGGTTGCCGACGCGCAGGCTCCCGGTGTCGTCCAGGCCGTTCACGTGCGCGGATCCCGCCGTGTAGGCGGCGAGGGCGGTGCCCGGGTCGAGCCGCTGCTCGGGGAGGAACACGCGGCCGTCGCCGGAGCCGGGCTCGCGGCGGTTGACCGCGACGTGGATCCCGGCGAGCGGGTCGGGGCTGCTCACCGGCCAGTCACTTCCGGCGGCGAGGGTCGCGCCCGCGCGCAGCAGGTCACCGAACGGGTACTGCCAGGCCGCGCGCTCGGGGCCGAGGAACGGGATGGTCAGCTCGTCCATCTGCGGCTCGTGCGCGGCCCAGAGCGGCTGCATGTTGGCGATCGCGCCGAGCCGGGCGAACCGGGGGACGTCGTCGGGGTGGACGACCTGGAGGTGCGCCAGGTGGTGGCGGGTGCCGCGGTGGCCGTTGGCGGCGCGCGCGGCCTCCACCGCGTCCAGCGCCTCGCGGACGGCCCGGTCGCCCAGCGCGTGGAAGTGCACTTGGAAGCCGAGCGCGTCCAGCTCGGTCACGTACCCGCGCAGCGCCTCCGGATCGACGAAGCTGAGCCCGGAGTTGTCCGTCGCGCAGCCGCAGGCGTCCAGGTACGGGCTGGTCATCGCGGCGGTGAAGTTCTCCGCGACGCCGTCCTGCATGATCTTCACGCTGTCCGCGCGGAACCGGCCGTGCCGCAGCCGCGAGCGCGCCTCGACCAGCTCCGGGACCTGCTCGGCGCCGCGCTCCCGGTCCCACCAGAGTGCGCCGTTGACCCGCGCTGTGAGGCTTCCGTCGCGCGCCGCCGCCAGGTACGCCGCGTCGTTCCCGCTGAAGCCGCCGTACCCGCCGACCGCCGCGTCCTGCCAGCCGCTGATGCCGAGGGAGTGCAGCAGTTCCTGTGCGCGCAGCAGCCCGGCCACCATGTCGGCGGGGGTGCGCGCGGGGACGAGCCGTCCGACCAGTTCGACCGCGCCCTCCTGAAGGACTCCGCCTGGGGTGCCGTCGGGTTCGCGCTCGATGCGTCCGTCCGGAGGGTCGGGCGTCACTGCGGTGACCCCGGCCAGCTCCAGCGCGCGGGTGTTGCACCAGGCCCCGTGGTGGTCGCGGTTGTGCAGGAAGACCGGACGGTCGGGGACGACCGCGTCCAGCAGCCGCCGGTCCGGCAGCCCGCCCTCGAAGCTCTCCATCGACCAGCCGCCGCCGGAGATCCACGCACGGCCGGGATGCGCGGCGGCGAAGTCCCGCACCGCCGCCAGGTAGTCGTCCACCTCGACCGTACCCGTCAGGTCGCATTCGCCGAGTTCCACGCCGCCGCCGACCGCGTGGACGTGCGCGTCCTGGAAGCCGGGGACCAGCAGCCGTCCCGCCAGGTCGACGACCTCGGTGCGCGGGCCGACGAGGTCCCGCACCTCGTCGTGCCCGACCGCGACGATCCGCCCGCCGCGGACGGCGAGCGCGGTCGCACGGGTGCGGGCCGGGTCCACGGTGTGGACGGGTCCACCGGTGAAGACCAGATCGGCGTGCGCCCGCGATCCGATGGGCGGCTGGGGATCGGGATGGGTCATGGGTTGCTCCCGTCGGTGTTCCGTCCTGGGACGCCACTTCCGGCGCTCGGACGGCAGCCCAGGCAAGCGTGCCCGCACCGCCAACGTCAATGCCGTTGACATAAGCTGCGGCCATGAGTGAACGCGTCACACCGGAGGACCGGCGCCGCCGGCGGCGGCCGACCAAGCAGGGCACCG
>NZ_JBFAOF010000856.1:0-3133 GCF_040675125.1 Spirillospora sp. NPDC049652
GGACGCTGCGCAGCTACCTGGAGCTGGTGAAGGCGGAGCACCCGCGCAGCGTGCACGCGCTGGCCGAGCAGGTGTGGCACGAGGAGTGGACGCCGCGCGAGACGCTGGAGTGGGCGCGGTACGAGTCGCTGATCAACGAGGTGTTCCGGGACACCGGGGCGTCGGCGCTGTGCCCGTACGACACGTCCGCGCTGCCGGCGTCGATCCTGGAGTACGCGCGGCGGACGCACCCCTGGCTGGTGCAGAACGGCGCCCGCTTCGACAGCGGGCGGTTCACGAAGCCCAAGGCCTTCTCCGCCGACGTCGACCGCGCCCGGACGTTCCCGGCTCCGCAGGAGTCGGAGTACCTGCCGGTGACCGGCCACGACCTGCACGAGCTGCGGCGGTGGGTCGGGGGGCGCGCCGAGCGGCACGGCATGTCCGGACGGGACGCGCAGAACCTGGTCACGGCGGTGAACGAGGTCGCCGCGAACGCGCTGCGGCACGGCATCCCGCCGGTCGGGGTGCGGCTGTGGACGGAGGGCGCGGACCTGCTCTGCGAGGTCGGCGACAACGGCTACTGGCGCGACTTCAGCCCGCTGACCGGGTTCGTCCCGCCGAAGACGGCGCTGGACAGCGGCTTCGGGCTGTGGACGGTCCGGCTGCTGGTCGACCTGGTCGAGGTGCGCGCGGGCTGGGACGGGACGTTCGTCCGGATGCGCGTGAGCCGCTGAGCACGGCGGGTGTTCGGGTCCGCGGCGGCCGTCCGGCCGGCGTGATCGAACCCGCTCGCGGGGTGCGGGGACACTCGACAGGATGTGTGGAGTTCGGTCGGACACGCGGTGGTGGATCCGGAGCCGTCCGGTTGTCAGATACCGGGAAAACAGGGTGAGGGTTCGGCTACGTGACGTCGCCTCCTGGTCGTAGTCTGGACGCATCCGGAAGTGGCCGCGGTGGAAGGCGTTATGGAGACCCTCAGCTCCGTCCGCAGGCCGGTCCGTGAGCTGCGGCCCGGCGACCACGCGTGGCTGCCCTACTCGGGCGAGGACGAGCAGCGGCACGTGGTCGGCACGTTCGTCCGGGACGGGCTGGAGGCCGCCCACAAGGTGATCTACCTGGCCGGTTCGGATGATGTGGACGTTCCCGGCATGAACGGCGTTCCGCCGCGTCCGGGGCTGCTGACGGTGGTGCCGCTCGGGAACGCGCGGCGCGCGGACGGACGCTTCGATCCGGGCACGGTGCTGGCGGCGCTCGCGGGTGAGATCGCGGGCGCGGAGGACGGCGACTTCACGACCATCCGGGTCGCCGCCGACATGACGTTCGCGCTCGACCTCCCGGACGGCCTGCGCGAACTGCTCCGCTGCGAGCAGGACATCGAGCGCGCCATAGGCCCGAGCACCCGGGTGACGGCGATCTGCCAGATCGACCGGCGGCGGCTGACCGCCGACGCCCGCACCGCCCTCGCCGCGACGCACTCGACGTTCGTGACGCCGAACCCGGAGTTCGCCGACTCGGTGCTGCAGATCGTCCGCACCTTCGACCCGGTGGGGCTGTCGCTGCTCGGCGAGCTCGACGCGTCCCGGCACACGGTCCTGGACCAGGCGCTGAACACCGTGCTGGGCGCGAGCGGCGGCGAGGAGATCCATCTCGACCTCGCCGGGCTCGGCTTCATCGACCTCGGCGCGCTGAACATGCTCGCCGACGTGGCCGCCCGCCGGTCCGGCTCCGGCCCGCTCGTGCTGGACCGGATGCCCCTCCAGCTCCGCACGATCATGGAGACGGTGGGCTGGCACATGCTGCCCGGCCTGCGACTCGGCACCGTCTGAACCCGTCCCCTCAGCGGGACGCCGGGGTCAGGGCGTGCGCGGGGAGCTGGTGGCGGGCGGGTGGGGGTTTCCTCTGCTGGGCGTGGGAGCGTTCGGCGGGCGCGACGCGTGCGGCGGCGGACCGTTCGGACGGGTCGTCGTCGGAGGTGTCGACGGCCGTCCGGTAGGGGCCGTTCCCGGCACGCCGCCGGTTCCGGTCTGCGGCCTCGGGGTGGAATCGGGCGGCGTCGGCTTCACGCTGGAACCGGGCTCTCCCGGCGTCGTCGGCATGGGCGCGGGAGCCTGCCCGGACGGGCTGGACGCGGGAACGACCTGGTTAGCCGGATGCGTCTTCTTCTCCACAGTTCCAGGCCGCAGTACGAACACCAACGCGACGAACACGACCGCCGCCGCCACGCCTGCGGCTGCGGCTGCCAGCCACCATCGGCGTCGCGGGATGCCGCGTCCAGACTTGTCGCCGACGCGGTCCGCGGCCTCGGTGTGCGGGAACGCGCCGTCCGCGCCCGTCCCCGCTTCGGCGGGGTGGCGGCGGGCGAGGGAGACGACGCGGCGGGACGGGGACGGTGACGGCGTCGCCGTCTCGCGGAGTCGGTGGAGCAGTGCCGCGTCGGGCTGGATGTCGTCCGCGGCTTGGCGGAAGTGGTCGCGCAGGGCGGCGCCGAGCTCATCGTCCATGCGTGCGGCCCTCCCGGACGTGCGCGCGCAGCGCCGCCATGGCGCGCGCGGTGTGGCTTTTGACGGTCCCCCGGCTGATCCCGAGGGTGTCGGCGATCTCGCGTTCGCCGAGGTCGCACCAGTAGCGGAGCACGACCACGGCGCGCTGCTGGGCGGGGAGGGAGCGGAGCGCCTCGTCCAGCTCGCCGTCGCCGGACGGGACCTGGTGCGGCTCGCGTCCGGCGATGCGGTCGAGGTCGGCGACGCTCCCGGCGGGCGTGTCGCGGCGGCGCGCCCGGCGCTTGCCCTCGTCGATGGCGAGGTTGACCAGGACGCGGCGGGCGTACGCCTCGGGGTCGCCGTCCGCGAGCCGCCGCCAGCGCCGCGCGACCCGCTCGTAGGCGACCTGGAGGAGGTCCTCGGCGAGGTGCCGGTCGTAGACGAGGAACACGGCGGTGCGCAGCAGACGGCCCGCGGTGGCGTTCACGAACTCCTCGAACGTGTCGGCCGTCCCGCGGGCCTTCCGGGTGCTCAACGTGGACAGAGCCGCTCTCCTACTGGCCGGACCAGGTCGGCCGCACCGTCGCCGGGGCCGGACGCGTGGCTCCGGGCGCGGTCTTCGGCGGGGCCGGACGTGCCGCCCCAGGCGCGGTCTTCGGCGGGACGGGCGCGGG
>NZ_JBFAOF010000857.1:0-3131 GCF_040675125.1 Spirillospora sp. NPDC049652
GCCCGCCGACCCCCTGCGACCCAGGCTGCGCGCCGCCGCCCTGCGAACCCGGCTGTCCGCCGGTGCCCTGCGAGCCCGGCTGGGCGCCGGGGGCCTGGGCGCCCGGTCGCGTACCGGGGCTCGGCTTGCCCGGTTGCGGGGTGCCCGGCTGGGGACCGGTCTGGGGAAGCGCGGGCCGGCCGCTGGGGTTGACCGGGGCCATCGCCGTCTTGGCGCCCGGACGGCCGCCCGGCGCCGGAGGACCGGACTGGGCGGCGGGCTGCTGCGGGGACGGGGGCTGGACGCCCGCCTGCCGGGGCATGCGCAGGCTCAGGTAGTACGGGGGCTGCGTCTTGCCCTTGTTGGCGGGGGACGGGTCCTCCGGGACGTCCCAGAAGCCCTGGCCGCCGTAGAACGCGTCGGCCTGGGTGACGTGGTACTGCGCCAGGATGCGGCGCTGCACCTTGAACAGGTCCTCCGGGTAGCGCAGGTGGTCCCGCACGTCGGCCGGGATCTTCGACTTGGGCTCGACCGTGCCGGGGAAGACCTTCATCCACGTCCTGGCGATCGGGTCCTGGTCGTCCCAGAGGTAGAGGTGGACGGTGCCGTCGTAGGCGTCGACGGTGGCCTTCACCGAGTTCCGCAGGTAGTTCACCTTGTGGTCGGCCTGCTTGGCGATGGCGGACCGGGTGTCGGTGATGGTGTCGCGGGTCGCGTCCTGGAGGCCGAGGGTCTGCGAGTACGGGTAGCCGTTGGACGTGGTGTAGCCGTCCACGACCCACTGGATGCGGCCGCCGGCCGCGACCGGGTACGGGTTGCCGTCCAGGGTCAGCCAGGGCGCGGCGCGGTGCACGATCTCGCGGGGGGTGCGGTGGTAGAGGATCCGCGCGTCCTTCTTGATCGCGCCGGACAGCAGGAGGTTCCAGTCCTGGAACTGGGCGGCGAACAGCGTCCGGTTCAGCGCCGAGTCGATCCGCACCCCGCCGCGGCCCGCGTAGGTGGTGTTGACCTGCTGCGAGCTGTTGGACGGGTCGGGGTGGTCGAACTCCTTCTGCCCCCGGCCGCCGACGATGGAGTAGTCGGTCGTCCGCTCGCCGAAGTAGATCTGCGGCGTGCTCACCGGGGCGCCGGTGAGGTTCTTCTGCGGGACGTCCTTCTGCTGGAAGTCGGGGGTGCCGTCGGCGGTGAGGCGCTCGCCGGGCGCGCGGACGAAGCCGTAGCCGTGGGTGTAGATCAGCCGGTCCTTCACCCAGCTGTTCTGGCCCTTGGGCGGGCCGGACAGCTCCCGGACGGCGACGACCGAGTCCTCCGAGCGGCCGTTCACCGGGTACCGGTCGACGTCGAGGGTGTCGGGGAACCGGTAGAACTCGCGGATCTGCTGGAGCTGCTGGAAGGTCGGGCTGACCACCGCGGGGTCGAGCAGCCGGACGCCGGACAGGTCGCGCGCGGCGGCGGCGAGCTTGTCGCGGTCGGTCTCCGGCCGGCCGCCGTAGGGTTCGAGGGTGACGCCGCCGACGCCGTAGGCGGCGCGGGTGGCGTCGATGTTGCGCTGGATGAAGCGGCGCTCCCGGTTCTGCTCGTCCGGCTTCACCTGGAAGCGCTGGATCAGCAGCGGGTAGAGGCCGCCGATGAGCAGCGCCGACAGCACCAGCAGGATCAGCCCCACCCCGGGCAGCGCCATGCCGCGCCGCAGCAGGTTGGAGAAGAACAGCAGCGCGCACACGATGGCGATGACCGCGAGGATCGTCTTGGCGGGCAGCAGCGCGTTGACGTCCGCGTAGGACGCCCCCGTGCGGACGCCCCGCTCGGAGTGCACCAGGCCGTACCGGTCGAACCAGTAGGCGACCGCCTTCAGCAGCACGAACACGCCGACCAGCACCGACAGGTGCGCACGCGCGGCGGGGCTGACCTTGTCGCCCGGCCCCTGCAGGCGCAGCCCGCCGTACAGGTAGTGCACCATCACGGCGGCCAGCAGCGACAGGATCACGGTCGCGAACACCACGCCCAGCACCAGCCGCAGGAACGGGTAGGTGAAGACGTAGAACGAGACGTCCTTGTGGAACTGCGGATCCCGCACGCCGAAGCTCGTCCGGTTCAGGAACGCCAGCCACACCTGCCACTGCCCGGCCACGGACGCGCCGGTGAGCACGCCGAGCAGCAGCAGCGCCGTGCCCATGATGGTCCGGCGGCGCGGGTCGATGAGCGCGCGGTACCGGTCGAGGCCCTGCTGCTCGACCGACAGCGGCCGGTAGGCCGGGCGCAGCCGGTGCGCGACCGCCATGTTCACCCCGACCACCAGCGTCATCAGCACCAGGCCGCCGAAGAACAGCGACGTGCGCGCCCACAGCTGGGTCGTGTAGACCGACGACAGGCCGACCGAGCGGTACCAGAGCAGGTTCGTCCAGACCGACGTGACGATCACGAAGGCGGCCACCAGGACGGCCAGCGTCGCCAGCGCCGGCAGCAGCAGCCGGGACCGGCCGCCGCCGAGCCTGCGACGGATACCGGGAGTCCGGAAGGTCAACGGGCCCCTCCGTTCAGATCGCGCCCCCACCGGCATCCCCCGCCGGTGCTGTCCTAGAAACCTATCGACTGCCTCCGCGCCACCCGCACCTCCGCGTCCGATTGTGGATAACTCCGCGACGCCGCGCGGGCCGGGAGTCCGGCGGCTCCCGTCCCGCGCCGGGGGAGGGGCGGATCGCGCACCCGCGCGGACGGGGGAAGATGGCCTTGTGAGCCATCTCGAAGAAGTCGTCCTGGACCTGGAACGCCATGCCGCCCAGCAGGGGTGGGACGCGGCGCCCAAGCTGTACGCGCTGGTGTACGGCAGTGAGATCCGCACCACCGAGCCCGAGCTCGCCGCCGAGCTGGGCCTGGCCGAGGACTCCGGGGAGGGCGACACCCTCGCCGCGCTGGAGCAGCCGGAGCTGCCCGCGCAGGCGTCGGTGGAGGACGCCCTGTCGACCATCGCCTGGCCGGACGCGGTCGCCGGGTGCGCGCTGGTCATCGAGCGGGTCGTGCTGCCGCCGGAGGCCGAGGACGAGATCCCGGCCGACCCGGACAAGGCCGCCGCGTTCGCCGCCGACCACCCGGGCCGCGAGGACGTCCGCATGATCGTCGGCGTGCTGCGCGACGGTACGCGGCACTCCGCC
>NZ_JBFAOF010000858.1:0-3126 GCF_040675125.1 Spirillospora sp. NPDC049652
GGACGCTGAAGGTGGTCGGCTCGTCCGACCCCGACCACATCGACACCTCCAGCGTCTACACGACGTGGGGCAACCTGCTGGCCCGGCAGTTCTCGCGGAACCTGTTCAACGTCAAGGCCGCCGACAACTTCGACGACGCCATCAAGGTCGTCCCGGACGCCGCCGCCGAGATCCCGACCACCGGCAACGGCGGCCTCAGCAAGGACGGCAAGACCTACACCATCAAGCTGCGCGACGGCCTGCAGTGGGACACGAACCCGGTCCGGCCGGTGGTCGCGAACGACTTCGTGCGCGGCATCAAGCGCGTCTGCAACCCGGCCAAGCCGTCCGGCGGCATGGCGTACTACACCGAGACCATCCAGGGCTTCAGCGCCTTCTGCGACGGCTTCTCCAAGGTCAGCGCGACCGACCCGGCGGCGATCGCGGGCTACCAGAACCAGCACCAGGTGCCCGGCCTGCAGGCCAAGGACGACAAGACGCTGGTCGTCAAGCTGGTGAACCCGGCCAGCGACTTCACCAACATCCTCGGCCTGTCGTTCTCGGCGGCGGCCCCGGCGGAGTACGACAGGTACATCCCCGACAGCCCCCAGTTCCGCGCGCACACGATCTCCGACGGGCCCTACAAGATCACCGCCTACCAGGCCAACAAGCAGATCACGCTGGCGAAGAACCCCGCCTGGAAGGCCGACTCCGACCCGGTCCGGGAGCAGAACCCCGACGCGATCCAGATCACGATGGGGCAGGACTCGCCCGAGACCGTCCAGCAGCAGATGGAGTCCGGCTCGGCCGACCTGTCCTGGGACCAGACCGTCCCGACCGGGCGGATCCGGAGCCTGAAGTCCAACTCCGACTTCAAGATCATGGACGGGTCGTCCAGCAACCCCTACATCGTGTTCAACACGCTCAGCCCGAACAACGGCGGGGCGCTGGGCAAGGTCGCGGTGCGGCAGGCGATCCAGTACGCGATCGACAAGTCCGCGGCGGTGCAGATCTACGGCGGCCCGGACGTCAGCGAGGTGCTGAACCAGGTCATCCCGCCGCGCAGCGTCGGCTACAAGACGTTCAACCTCTACCCGACGCCCGGCAACTCCGGCGACCCGAACAAGTGCAAGACGATGCTGAGCGCGGCGGGGTACCCGGGCGGGCTCACGCTGAAGTTCCCCTACCGGGTCTCCAGCAACCACCCGAAGATCGCCCAGTCCGTCCAGGCGAACCTCGCCAAGTGCGGCATCAGGGCGCAGCTCACCCCGGACACCAACGGCACGTTCTACAGCAAGACGCTGGTCACGCCGTCGGACGCCAAGGCCGGCAAGTGGGACATCGCCGGGCCCGGCTGGGTGCCGGACTGGTACGGCAACAACGGCCGCACCAACATCGTCCCGCTGTTCGACGGACGGCACTACGGCCCGAACTCCACCAACTACGGCGGCTACAACAACCCGACGGTGAACAAGCTGATCGACCAGGCGCTGGAGGCCAAGGACGTCAACGCGGCCGCCAACTCCTGGGCGCAGGCCGACCGGCAGATCATGCAGGACGCCGCGGTCGTCCCGCTGATGAACCAGAAGTATCCGATCTTCCACTCGTCCCGGGTGAAGAACGCCAAGTACCTGCCGCAGTTCCAGGGCTACGACTACGGCCTCATCAAGCTCCAGTGACCGCCGTCCCGGCCGGGCCCGCGCCGCGCGGGCCCGGCCGGGACGCGGGCACGGCGGGCCCGTCCGGACGGCGCGACCGCCGGCCCGGGCGGGACGGTCCGGTCAGGTCCGGCGCGGCACGGGCGCGAAGGGGCGTCGATGAGTCTTCTCGAGGTGACCGACCTCCAGGTCTCCTTCCACACCGCCGACGGCGAGGTCCACGCCGTGCGCGGGATGTCGTTCTCGGTGGACCGCGGCCGCACCCTCGGCATCGTCGGGGAGTCGGGGTCGGGCAAGAGCGTGTCGACCCAGACGCTGATGCGGCTGACGCCCGGCGCGCGGGTCTCGGGCACGGCCCTGTTCGAGGGGCAGGACCTGCTGACCATCGGCGACGACCGGATGCGCGAGCTGCGCGGCGCCGAGATCGCGATGATCTTCCAGGATCCGCTGTCCAGCCTGCACCCGCTCTACAAGGTCGGCTGGCAGATCGAGGAAATGATTCGCGCCCACGACCGCAGGGCCTCCAAAGACCAGGCGCGCAAGCGCGCCGTGGAGATGCTCGGCCTGGTCGGCATCCCCCGGCCGGACCGGCGGGTGGACGACTACCCGCACCAGTTCTCCGGCGGCATGCGGCAGCGCGTGATGATCGCGATGGCGCTGGCGCTGAACCCCAAGCTGATCATCGCCGACGAGCCGACCACCGCGCTCGACGCGACCGTCCAGGCGCAGATCCTGGACCTGATGCGGCGGCTCCAGGCGGAGTTCGACACCGCCCTCATCATGATCACCCACGACCTCGGCGTCATCGCCG
The DNA here is from genome assembly GCF_040675125.1 of Spirillospora sp. NPDC049652. Lineage (NCBI taxonomy): Bacteria > Bacillati > Actinomycetota > Actinomycetes > Streptosporangiales > Thermomonosporaceae > Spirillospora > Spirillospora sp. NPDC049652. The sequence goes on from NZ_JBFAOF010000858.1 coordinate 2,449, forward strand.
ACATGGCCGACGACGTGCTGGTGATGTACGGCGGCAAGCCCGCCGAAAAGGCCGAGCGCCGCACCCTGTACTACCGGTCCCACCACCCCTACACGATGGGGCTGCTGCGGTCGGTGCCGACGGCGGCGGGCGGCGCGGACCGGCTGCGGCCGATCGCCGGCCAGCCCCCCAGCCTGATCAACCTGCCGACCGGCTGCGTGTTCCACCCGCGCTGCGAGTACGTCATGGACCACTGCGTCACCCACGAGCCGCCGCTCGACCCGGCCGGCCCGCCGCCGGGCGCGCCGGGCCACGACCTCTCGCACGCCTCAGCCTGCTGGCTCCCGCACGAGGCCGTCGGCCTCGGCGAGGACGCGCAGGCCCGCCGCCTCGCCGCCGTCCAGGCCGGACGCGAGGACAAGGGCGCGCGCCCCGAACCCCCGCACCCCGGGACCGCGCCTCCTGACGTCCTGCACGGGGCCGGGCGCCCGGAGACGGAACCGCCCGACGCCGCGCCTTCCGCCGACGCGCCTCCCGACGCCGGGCCTCCCAACGCCGGGCCTCCCAACGCCGGGCCTCCCCACGCCGGGCCTTCCAACGCCGGGCCTTCCAACGCCGGACCTCCCGAGGCGGGGAGTCCTGAGGCCGCGCCGCCCGGGGCCGGGCGTCCTGAGGCGGGGAGTCCTGAGGCGGGCGGGG
>NZ_JBFAOF010000859.1:0-3119 GCF_040675125.1 Spirillospora sp. NPDC049652
CGCCCGGCGCGTCGCCGTGGTGACCGGCGGCGCGGGCGGCATCGGCCGCGCGATCTGCGCCGACCTCGCCGCGCTCGGCGCGCACGTCGTCGTCGCCGACCTCGCCGCGGACGCCGCGGCCGCGACCGCCAAGGCGTTCCGCGGCACGGCCCTGCCGGTCGACCTCGCCGACCCCGCGTCCGTGGACGCGTTCACCGAGGCCGTCGGCCCGGTGGACATCCTCGTGCACAACGCGGGCGTCAGCGTCGTCGAGCCCTTCACCGAGAGCGACCCCGCGCACTGGGACCTGATGTGGAAGGTCAACCTGCGCGCCCCGATGCAGCTCACCCGGGCGCTGCTGCCCGCCATGGCCGAGCGCGGCCACGGCCGCCTGGTGTTCGTCTCGTCCGACGGCGCGCGCGCCGGGTCGGGCGGCGAGGGCGCGTACGCCGCGACCAAGGCCGGGCTGTTCGGGCTCGCCAAGTCCCTCGCCCGCGAGGCCGCGCGCGGCGGCGTGACCAGCAACGTCGTGTGCCCGGGCCCGACCGACACGCCCATGGTGCGGCAGGTGGCCGAGCGGCATCCGGACCTGCTCGACAAGCTCGCCCGGCAGATCCCGATGCGCCGCATCGGCCGTCCGTCCGACATCGCGGGCATCGTCGCGTTCCTGTGCACCGATCGCGCCGCCTACATCACCGGGCAGACCATCTCGGTCAGCGGCGGGATCACGATGCAGTGACCGGCGCGGGGGAGGGGGCCCGGCTAGAGGGACGCGTACGCGGCCTCGACCAGGCGGTACGCGCGCAGGTCACCGGAGAGCTGGTCGCCGATGCGGTTCGGGAGGTAGGCGAGCGCCAGGTCCGCGTCGAGGTCCCCGAGTCCGATCGCGCCGCCCGCGCCGGTGTGGCCGAACGCCGAGCCGCGCCCCGCCTCGGGGGTGAAGAACACCATCGACGGGCGCATGAAACCGAGGCCGAACGCGCTGTTCACCGTGAGCGTGAGGTCCTCGCCGCTCACGCGCGTCCGGATGCCCTCGCGCAGCGTCTCGGGGCGGACGTACCGGCCCGCGATCAGGTTGGCGTAGAACGCGGCGAACGCGCGCGCGGTCGCGACCACCCCGGCGGACGGCCAGCCCGCGCGCAGCACGACGGGGTTGTTGAAGCCGCCCTTGCCCGGGCTCGGGTTGTTCACCGACCGGTTCATGCGGCTGCCCGCGTCCAGGTAGGCCTCGGCGAGGCGGTTGAGGCGGGCGTCGTCGTCCACCGCGCGCGGCCCGTCCTCGTTCCGGATCCCGCGCACGTTGGTCAGCTTGGCGGCCCGCTCGATCACCTCGTCGGACGACCCGACCCACAGGTCCAGGTCGCGTGCGAACTCCTTCTTCACGAACTCGCCGGCGGGCATCCCGGCGTGGTGGCGGACCAGGTGCCCGGCGAGCCAGCCGTAGGTCAGCGCGTGGTAGCCGTGCGCGGTGCCGGGCTTCCACTCGGGCTCCTGCGCGGCCAGTTCCGCGGCGAGCGCCTCGGCGTCCGCCGCCTCCTCGGCCGCCACCGGACGTGCGAACGCGGGCAGCCCCGCCTGGTGGGTGAACAGGTGCTCGTTGGTCACGACGTCCTTGCCGTGCGCGCCGAAGTCGGGCCACCAGCCGGTCACCGGCGCGTCCCAGTCGAACGCGCCGCGCTCGGCGAGGAGCAGGGCGGCGGTCGCGGTCAGCGCCTTGGTGCAGGAGAAGCCGAACACGGGCGTCTCCTCGCGCCACTCGCGCCCGGTGCGGCGGTCGGCGACGCCGCCCCAGAGGTCGACCACCTTGCGGCCGCCGGAGTAGACCGCCACGGCCGCGCCGACCTCCCGGCCCTCGGCGAAGTTGCGTTCGAACACGTCCCGGACGGCGGCGAAGGCCGGATCGCAGTGCCCCTGGACCGGCCCCTGCCCGCCGTGCCCCTGCTCGCTCGTTCCCTGCGCGGTCGTCATGGGAGCGTCCTCTCCTCGGAAGGGTCTGAAACCGAATGATGCTCGATGAGCCGAACAACTGGGGACGCTGGGGTGCCGCCGACGAGCGCGGCGCCCTGAACCTGCTGACCCCGGAGACCGTGCTGGCGGCCGTCGCCGGCGTCCGGGAGGGACGGGTGCTGAGCCTGTCGCTGCCGATCCGGGGCGCGACGTCCTCGCCCGCGCCGACGACGGTCCCGCACCTGCGCGGACGCCCGCTGCCGCAGCACTTCATGTCCGTGGACGGCGGCGACTACGCGGCCGGGACCAGGGCGATCGGCGCGGGGCTGAAGATGGCGGACGACGCGCTCGTGGTGACCCCGCACGGCACCACGACCCACATGGACGCGCTGTGCCACATGTGGTCAGGCGACGAGCTGTACAACGGGCATCCGGCGAACCGGGTCCGCTCCTACGGCGCCGGCCGCTGCGGCATCGACAAGGCCGGGCCGGTCGTCGCGCGGGGCGTCCTGTTCGACGTCCCGCGCCTGCGCGGCGTCGAGCACCTGGCGGCGGCCGACCGGATCACCCCGGACGATCTGGAGGCGTGCGCGGTGGACGTCCGCCCGGGGGACGTGGCGGTGGTCCGCACCGGATGGCCGCTGACCTGGCAGGACGGCCCGGACGCGTACTGGAGCGGCCAGCCTGGCCTGTCGGCCGAGGCGGGCCGCTGGCTCGCGGAGCGCGACGTGTGCGCGGTCGCGTCCGACAACGCGGCGATCGGCGGCCTCAACGAGCACCAGCTCGCCGACGAGGAGCTCGCCGACGACCTGCACATGATCCTGCTGTGGCGGCACGGCGTCCCGCTGCTGGAGATGCTCTGGCTGGAGGAGCTGGCCGCGGCGGCCCGGACGGACTTCCTGTTCCTCGCCGCGCCTCTCCGGATCGAGGGCGGCACCGCGAGCCCGGTCAATCCCGTCGCCGTCCTCTGAGCACCCACCTCCCCGCGCCCTGGACGGTGGCTGAACATTCGCCCTATGTCCACGCAAAAGTGATCAAGGAGTGATCGTTTCCGGCGAGCCTGGAGGGGGTTCATCCCCCAGAGCAAGGAGGACACCCGATGCGCAGACTCGTGACGGTCGGCGCGGCCGGGGCGCTCGTCGCCGCGACCGCCTCCCTCACCGGCGCGTCCCTCACCGGAACCGCCGTCGCCG
>NZ_JBFAOF010000860.1:0-3117 GCF_040675125.1 Spirillospora sp. NPDC049652
CCCAGCCCGCGCCGAGCCGCCCGGCGCGGCGCACGGCGGCGTCGGCGGCGCCGCCGAGCAGCACCGGCGGTCCCGGCTTCTGCACGGGCTTGGGCTCCATGACGACGGGCGGGAAGTCGTAGAACTCGCCGTGGAACTCGCTGACCTCATCGGTCCAGAGGGTGCGCAGGACCGCGAGGAACTCCTCGGCGCGCGCGCCGCGCCGGGCCATCGGGGTTCCGGTCGCGGCGAACTCGGCGGGCATCCAGCCGCTGCCGAGGCCGAGGTCGAGGCGGCCGCCGCAGACGTGGTCGAGGGTGGCGGCCTGCTTGGCGAGCAGCGGGGGAGCGACGAACGGCATGTTGACGACCGCGACGCCGAGCCGGATCCGCCGCGTCAGCCCGGCCAGGTAGGCGAGCGTGACCAGCGGGTCGGGGACGTCGCGGTAGGTGAGGTCGGGGGAGTCCGCGGGATTGAGCAGGCGCTGCAGCGTCCAGAGGGAGTGGTAGCCGAGCTCCTCGGCCCGCCGGGCGACCTCCGCCTGGTTGGCGGGGGTGGCCCAGGCCCCGGAGACCGGCACGGCGAACCCGATGCGCATGGCGTCCTCTTCCCTGCGTCGAGGGACGGCCGTCGCGTCCGTCCCGGTTCGAACCTTACAACGTCAAGGCGAGCGGCCGAGAGCACCGCCACGCCTCCGTCCGCACTTCCTTTCCGCCACCGCGCTGCACGCGCAAGATTCACCCCGATGTGCCACGATTCACTCTGAGAGGTCCGGCAGAGAAACCTACGGTGGCGTAGGTTGAGAAACCTACGGTTCCGTAACCACAATCCCGGACGCGCCGGAACCCGTGCGGCGCGTCCGGACGCCGATGGGAGGGGTGCGATGCGTCGTGCGGCCGAGATCGCCGGAGCGGTCAAGCCGAAACTGCGCGGATGGCTGCACGCGGGGACGTTCCCGCTGGCCCTGCTGGCCGGGGTGGCGCTGGTCGCGCTGGGGCCCACGCTGCCGGCCCGGGTGTGCGCGGCGGTCTACACGCTGACCTCGACGCTGCTGTTCGGGGTGTCCGCGGCCTACCACCGGGGCCGCTGGTCCACCCGGGTGCAGGACGTCCTGCGCCGCTTCGACCACGCGAACATCTACCTGATCATCGCGGGCACCTACACGCCGTTCGCCTACCTGATCCTGGACGGCACGGTCCGCGTGCTGGTGCTGGCGGTGGTGTGGACGGGCGCGGTCGCGGGCGTGCTGTTCCGGGTGCTGTGGGTGCGCGCGCCGCGCTGGCTGTACACCGCGCTCTACATCGGCCTCGGATGGGTCGCCGCGTTCTTCGTGCCCCAGTTCATCAAGGGCACCGGCGTGGGTGTGGCCGTCCTGGTGGCCCTGGGCGGAATCCTGTACAGCCTTGGCGGTTTGGTCTACGGGCTGCGGCGTCCGGATCCGTCGCCGCGCTGGTTCGGGTTCCACGAGGTCTTCCACGCCCTCACCGTCGCCGCGTACGTCCTGCAGTACATCGCCGTGGCGGTCGTGGTCTACCGCGCCGGCGCGGTCTGACCCGGGCACCGGGCCGGCGGCCCGAGGGGGCCGAGGGTCGACGGGCCGCGCGAGAGCGGGCCCGTCCATGCGACAGGCCCAACGGACGAGCCGTTGGGCCTGGAACGCCGTCTCGATCAGCGTGATCGGTCGGTGGGCGTTCGCACCGTCGGCCGCGGCCTCGCGAGGTCCGTCAGGCCGGCGAGGGACCTGTCACCAGCCGCCCCAGTAACCGCCGTGACGGTGGTGGTGACGGCGGGGATAGTAGTTGTAGTAGTAGTCCTCGCCCCCGTAGTAGTACTCGTCGCAGTCGTTGAACTGGGGCGAGAGCAGGCTGAGGCCGAGCAGGCCTTCGGCCGCTGTGTTCTCGCAGCCCCTGCCCGGGGCGCCGCGGTCGGCGACAGGAGCCGCCTGGGCCGGAGCGGACAGCAGGCTGCCGAACATCGCGGCGGCTGCGCCGGCGGTCAGGATCGTGGCCTTGAGCATGTCAGAGAGCTCCCGTTCTCGCTCGGTCCCCCCTTGGGACCGTTCTCACGACAGATACCCCGGCAATCTCACAAAGTAACCGCAGTGACACGAATAGTAGTCGCAAGGAGTAGGTCTGCTCCGCCCGGCTCGCACCCGGTCTCGGAAAGAGCAGGTCAGGGCGCGGCGACGATGAAGGTGAGGTTGCCGAACCCGAGCTCGTCGCCGGGGCGGACACGGGCGGGCCCGGTGAGCCGCCAGCCGTTCACCCGGGTGCCGTTCATCGAGCCCAGGTCGGACACCATCCAGGTGTCCCCGGCGCGGTACAGCTCGGCGTGGAAGCGGGAGACCGTCAGGTCGGTCAGCACGAACTGGCAGCCGGGGGCGCGGCCGATGACGATGCGGGTGAGGCCGGGGCCGGGCAGCAGGAAGCGCGGCAGCCGGGGGGCCCGCCAGGCGGCCTCGATCCGCGCGCTCACCTGCGACACGGTGGAGACCAGGCCGGTGATGCGGCCGACGACGCGGCTGGTGGGCGGCAGGTCGCGCACGGCGTCGTCGAGTTCGGCCCGGCTGCGCGCCCGCAGCACCTGCTCGACCCGGCGCTCGAAGGTGTCCTGGGACATCCGCCCCTCGGCCAGCCGCTCCCCGAGCGCGCGCAGGACCTGGTCGCGGTCGGTGTCGGACGCCCGCACCGGGAACGAGGGCTGACCGTCCATGGCTGTGAGTATCCAGGTCCTTTTGTCGGCTGTCCAGAAGCGGGCGGGGCGCCCCCGACGCGTCCGCGCGCACCCCGCGCCGCCTCCGGTGATCTTTGTGACGCGGCCGGACGGCACGGGGTTCGGACGCTGATCGACTTTATTCGCGGGGACCGGCGTCCGGTGGTGTGCGGCCCTTCGCGTACGCCGCCCGGAGGCGCTCCCGCGCCGCGCCGACCGCCGCGCCGTCCGTCGGGACGGGCACTGCGCCGGGGTTCTCCGCCGGCTGGTCGCCGGCGGCGAGTTCGGTGAGCGCGAGCAGGGCGGCGCCCAGGACGGGCGGGGCGTCGGGGACGATGAGCTCGGCGTGCGGGGCGGCCTCGGCGAAGCGCCGTTCGACGCCCGCCATGAGCGGCGGCGGCGTCCTCGGCGCCCGCCGGCCGCCGC
>NZ_JBFAOF010000861.1:0-3116 GCF_040675125.1 Spirillospora sp. NPDC049652
CGGCCGTCCGCGCCGCCCTCGCCGAGGGCGACGTCGCGGCGGTCTACGCCGAGGCCCCGTCCTACCTCGGCGTCGTCGACCCGGCGCTGCCCGAGCTCGGCGCGCTCGCGCACGAGGCCGGCGCGCTGTACGTCGTGAACTGCAACCCGATCTCGCTCGGCGTCGTCGCGCCGCCCGCCTCCTACGGCGCGGACATCGTCTGCGGCGACGTCCAGCCGCTCGGCGTGCACATGAGCTTCGGCGGCGGCAACGCCGGGTTCATCGCCACCCGCGACGAGGAGCACCTGGTCGCCGAGTTCCCGTCCCGGCTGTTCGGCGTCGTGCCGACCGCCGTCGAGGGCGAGTACGGCTTCGGCGACGTCGCCTACGAGCGCACCTCCTTCGCGCTGCGCGAGGAGGGCAAGGAGTGGGTGGGCACCGCCGCCGCGCTCAACGGCATCGCCGCCGGCGTCTACCTCGCGCTGATGGGCCCGCAGGGCATGCGCGAGATCGGCGAGACCATCATGGCCAACACCCGCTACGCCATCACCCGGCTCGCGGCGGTCCCGGGCGTCGAGGTGCCGAACGCGGACGCGCCGCACTTCGCCGACTTCGCCGTGCGCTTCACCGGCTCCCGCACCGTCGCCGAGATCAACGCGGCCCTGCGCGAGCGGGACGTCTTCGGCGGCCACGCCCTCTCGGAGCGCGACGCCCTGTACTGCGTCACCGAGGTGCACACCAAGGACGACATCGACCGCCTCGCCGCCCTGCTGGAGGAACTGGCCAAGTGAGCAGCCACGCCAACACCGGACCCGTCACGACCGACGACGCGCGGATCGCGCCCAAGCCGCCGCTGCGCCGCTTCCACCAGGCCCGCTGGGACGAGCCGCTGCTGTTCGAGCTGGGCACCCCCGGCACGCGCGGCGTCGGCGTCCCCGCGCCCGAGGTCCCCCTGGACGACTCCCTGCCCGAGGCCCTGCGCCGCAAGGACGCCCCCGCCCTGCCGGAGATGTCGCAGATGCACGTCCTGCGGCACTACCTGCGGCTGTCGCAGGAGAACCTCGGCGTCGACCTCAACATCGACGTCGGCCAGGGCACCTGCACCATGAAGTACAGCCCGAAGGTCAACGACCGGTTCGTCCGCGACCACCGGATCTCCGAACTGCACCCGCTGCAGGACGAGTCGACCGTCCAGGGCGTCCTGGAGGTGCTGTACCACCTGGAGAAAATGCTCGCGGAGATCTCCGGCATGGACCGGGTCTCGCTGCAGCCGGGCGCCGGGTCGGCCGCGATCTACACCAACATCGCGATGATCCGCGCCTACTTCGCCGCGCGCGGCGAGCTGGAGCAGCGCGACGAGGTCATCACCACGATCTTCTCCCACCCGTCCAACGCGGCCTGCGCCAAGACCGCCGGGTTCAAGGTCATCACCCTGTACCCGGACGCGGACGGCTACCCCGACATCGAGGCGCTGAAGGCGGCCGTCGGCCCGCGCACCGCCGCCCTGATGATCACCAACCCGGAGGACACCGGGATCTTCAACGCGCGGATCGCCGAGTTCGTCGACATCGTGCACGAGGCCGGCGGCCTGTGCGCCTACGACCAGGCGAACGCCAACGGCATCCTCGGCATCACCCGCGCCCGGGCCGCCGGGTTCGACATGTGCCACTTCAACCTGCACAAGACGTTCTCCACCCCGCACGCGTGCGGCGGCCCGGCCGCGGGCGCGTCCGGCGTGAGCGAGAAGCTCGTGCCGTTCCTGCCGCGCCCGACCGTGGAGTTCGACGGCACCCGCTACTTCCTGGACGACGACCGCCCCGAGTCGGTCGGGAAGATCCGCCCGTTCTACGGCGTCGTCCCGAACCTGGTGCGCGCGTACGCCTGGATCATGTCGCTCGGCGCGGAGGGCCTGCGCGAGGTCGCCGAGATCGCCGTGCTGAACAACAACTACCTGATGAAGAAGATCCTGGAGATCCGCGGCGTGTCCGTGCCGTACGCCGAGGGCAGGCGGCGCATCGAGCAGGTGCGGTACTCCTGGGAGGAGCTGCACAAGGACACCGGCGTCCACAGCGAGGAGATCGGCGTCCGCGCGGCCGACTTCGGCACGCACTACTGGACGAGCCACCACCCGTACCTGGTGCCGGAGCCGATGACGCTGGAGCCGACCGAGTCCTACTCCCGGCAGGACCTGGACGAGTACGCCGCGATCCTCGCCGAGGTCGCGCGCGAGGCGTACGAGGACCCCGAGACCGTGCGGACCGCCCCGCACAACTCGACGATCCACCAGATCCGGCACGAGACCCTCGACGACCCGAAGACCTGGGCCGTGACCTGGCGCGCCTACCGCCGGAAGATCCTCGGCCAGTGAGGTACGGACTGGTGGTCAACCCGGTCGCCGGACTCGGCGGCCGGGTCGGCCTCAAAGGCAGCGACGGCCCCGACGTCCAGGCCCGCGCCCGCGAGCTGGGCGCGGTCCCGCGCGCGTCCGACCGCGCGACCGCCGCGCTGCTGGAACTGAAGGCCAGGCTCGGCGCGCCGGCCGTGCTGACCGCCGCCGGGCCGATGGGCGAGGACGCGGCCCGCGCGGCCGGGCTCGACCCGGACGTCCGGTACGTCCCGGACGGCGGGGACACGACGGCGGCCGACACGGTCGCCGCCGCCAAGGCGCTCGCCCCCGACGTCGACCTGCTGCTGTTCGCCGGCGGCGACGGGACGGCCCGGGACGTGCTGGACGCGGTCGGCACGTCCGTGCCCGTCCTCGGCGTCCCGACCGGCGTGAAGATGCACTCGGCGGTGTTCGGCGTCGGGCCGCGCGCCGCCGGGGAGGTCGCCGCCCGCGCCGCCGCCACCCGCGCCTTCACCGAGGCCGAGGTGATGGACCTGGACGAGGAGGCCGTCCGGTCCGGCCGGGTCTCGGCCCGGCTCTACGGCCACCTGCTCGTCCCCGACGTTCCCGTCCGCGTGCAGCAGCGCAAGGTCGGCAGCTCGGCCGCCGACCCGTACGCGGTCGGCGGGATCGCCGCCGAGCTGGCCGCGCGCGTCGGCGGCGGGCAGCTCGTCCTCGGCCCCGGCGGGACGACCCGCGCGATCGCCGCCGCGCTCGGCGTGGACGTCCCGGTCATGGGCGTCAACGTGCT
>NZ_JBFAOF010000862.1:0-3095 GCF_040675125.1 Spirillospora sp. NPDC049652
CGCTGGTGCTCGGCGCGATGAACTTCGGCAGGATCGGCGGCACCGGACAGGACGAGACCGTCGCGATCGTGGCCGGCGTCGGCCGCGTCCGGGCCGGCCTGGCCACCGGCGGGCACGATCGCGACGGTGAGCACCAGCGCGACCAGGACGGCGAGGCCGCCGCGCGCCGCGCGGGGCAGCCCGCGGCGCTCACGCGACTTGCGATGGCGTGCCATGGACTCGGTCGGACTCCGTTCCACCCGTTCGGGGGGCTGGGGGACAAGGCAGGACGGTCAGGACGATCTCGGTGTCAAGCTATCCGGAGCGCACGGATAAGGTTCAATCATGCGATCGTGGCCCGCTCCAGAAGTTCCCAGTCTCCCTGATGACGGCCTGGCCGGCGCGGCCGGGCCGCTGCGACTGCACGACACCGCCGCCGGGGAGGCGCGGCCCACCGATCCGGGGCCGACCGCGCGGATGTACGTCTGCGGGATCACCCCCTACGACGCCACGCACCTGGGCCACGCCAACACCTACCTCGCGTTCGACCTGGTGAACCGCGTGTGGCGGGACCAGGGCCGCCGGGTCCACTACGTGCAGAATGCCACCGACGTCGACGATCCGCTGCTGGAACGCGCCGAGCGGGACGGGCTGGACTGGCGGGAGCTGGCCGACCGGGAGATCGAGCTGTTCCGCGAGGACATGGCGGCGCTGCGGGTGCTGCCGCCCGACCAGTACATCGGGGCGGTCGAGGCGATCCCGCTCGTGGTGAAGATGATCGAGGAGCTGCGGGCCCGCGACGCGGTGTACGAGGTGGACGGCGACCTGTACTTCCCGGTCGCGTCCGACCCGGGGTTCGGCGAGGTCAGCCGGCTCACCCGGGAGAGGATGCGGCCGCTGTTCGCCGAGCGCGGCGGCGACCCGGACCGGGCGGGCAAGCGCGACCCGCTGGACGCGCTGGTGTGGCTGGCGCAGCGTCCGGGGGAGCCGGGCTGGGACTCGCCGTTCGGCAAGGGCCGCCCGGGCTGGCACATCGAGTGTTCGGCGATCTCCGTCGAGCACCTCGGCATGGCGTTCGACGTCGAGGGCGGCGGCTCGGACCTGGCGTTCCCGCACCACGAGATGGGCGCGGCGCACGCGCAGGTCGCGACGGGCGAGCGCCCGCACGCGCGCGCGTACGTGCACGCGGGCATGGTCGGCCTGGACGGCGAGAAGATGTCCAAGTCGCGGGGCAACCTGGTGTTCGTGTCGAAGCTGCGGCGGTCCGGCGCCGACCCGATGGCGATCCGGCTGGCGCTGCTCGCGCACCACTACCGCTCCGACTGGGAGTGGACGACCGGGCAGCTCGACGCCGCCGCCGAGCGGCTCGGGCGCTGGCGGGCCGCGGTCGCCGCGCCCGCCGGGCCGTCCGCCGCGGGCGTGCTGGAGACCGTCCGGGAGCGGCTCACCGACGACCTGGACGCGCCGGGCGCGATCGCCGCGATCGACGCCTGGGCGGAGGCGGCGCTCGCCGGCGCCGGTGACGACGCCGAGGCCCCCGCGCTGGTCCGCGCGATCGCCGACGCGCTGCTGGGCGTCCAACTGTAGGAGTCGTGGAGAGGAGCCCCGCGTCCGCTTCCGGCCGGGGCTCTTTTCGTGCCGTCTCGCCGCCCGCGGCCCCGCCGGGTCGGTCAGGGCGTTCGCGGCCGTCCGGCCCGCTGGGCCTTGCGCGCGATGCGCTTGCGGGAACGCCAGAGCATCAGCGGGACGCCCGCGCGGCGCAGCCGCCCGGGGACGAGCCGGTAGGAGAACGCGCCGGTGCGCAGCAGGAGCCACAGGAACCGGTCGCGGCGCGGCCCCCACGGCAGCCCGTACTGCACGCGGACCGGCTCGGGCAGCAGCCCGGTGGTGACGAACCGGTTGAGCCAGAGCGCGGGGCCGAGCCAGCGCAGCTTCCGCGACCACAGGACGGCCCGCATGACCTCGCGTCCGGCGTCGGTGACCTCCAGCGAGGCGACCGTGCCGTCGAAGTACCGGCGGAACGCCTCGCGATCGGCGGGCTGCGCGTCCGGCGGGCAGCCGAGCACCTCGGCGACGTACCGGGCCTGGTCGACGTAGTCCGCGCCGAGATCGCCGGAGGGGGACCGCAGGACGTCCTCGTACACGTAGAGGGCGGCGTCGGTCAGGGTGGCGTTCACCCACGCCTGCAGGTCGGGGTCGTTGCCGGAGTAGCCGGGGCCGGTGACGCGGTCGTGCAGGCGGCGCAGGCCGCGGCCGAGGCGGGCGGCCTCCTCGTCGGTGCCGAACGCGACGATGATGAGGAAGTCCAGCGTGCCGAACAGCCGGTCCAGGGGCCGTTCGCGCAGGTCGCTGTGGTCGGCGACGCCTTGGGCGATCTTGGGGTGGGCGACCTGGAGCAGCAGCGCGCGGCCCGCGGCGAGCATCACGGCGGGCTCGGCGGCGAGCAGCCGCAGCACGGCGCGGTCGCGGGTCTGGGCGGGGGCCGGGGCGGACACGGGGCTCCTTCCGCCGGGGGGGTGCGGAAGCCGTCCGAGGGGCGGGAACGGGACGAGAGCGGGACGGGGCGGACGGCTAGTAAGTGAATGCTTGCGCACGTCCGCCCGCGCCGCAAGACGTCCTTTTCCGGCCAAGCGAAGGCCCTTGCCGACCTCCGGTCGACAAGGGCCCCGACGAAGCCTTCCGCGCGTCCCGGCGGGGATCAGCCGGGGTCGCGGCGGCGCAGGTAGCGTTCGAACTCGCGGGCGATGGCGTCGCCGCTCGCCTCGGGCAGCTCGGTCGCGTCCTTCTGCTCCTCCAGCGTCCGGACGTACTCGGCGACCTCGGAGTCCTCCTCGGCGAGCTCGTTCACGCCGTTCTCCCAGGCGCGCGCCTCCTCGGGCAGGTCGCCCAGCGGGACGGCCACGTCCAGCAGGTCCTCGACCCGGCGCAGCAGCGCGAGCGTCGCCTTCGGCGACGGCGGCTGCGCGACGTAGTGCGGCACCGCCGCCCACAGCGACACCGTCGGGAGCTCCGCCTTGGCGCACACGTCCTGGAGCACCCCGAGGATGCCGGTCGGCCCCTCGTAGCGGGCGGGCTCCAGGTTGAGGGTGGTGACCATCGCCGCGTCTTTGGCGGCG
>NZ_JBFAOF010000863.1:0-3094 GCF_040675125.1 Spirillospora sp. NPDC049652
GCCGCGCCGCGCACCGCGTCACGTTCGGCGTCACCGCTCCCAGACCGCCCAGGGGCGGACGCCGCGCAGGTACGACTCGTCCAGGGCGAGGCGCTCCTTCACGGTGTCGGTGGGACGCCAGTAGCCCCGGTAGGGGTAGGTGAGCAGCCCGCCGGTCTTGGCGAGGGCCGCGCAGGCGTCCGCGACGAGGTCGCCGCCCGGAGGGATGTGGTCGAAGACGTCCTGGCGCAGGACGAAGTAGCCGCCGTTGATCCACACCGGCATCTCGGTGACCGGGGTGATGCCGGACGCGCGGCCGTCCGAGCCGAGCTCGATGCAGTGGAAGGTGTCGGTCGGCGGCACCACCATCATCGAGGCGCTCGCGTCCGACCCGGCGAACCGGTCGATCATGTCCGGCAGCGGCGCGTCGGTGAGCACGTCGGCGTAGTTGGCGAGGAACATCTCGTCCCCGTCCAGATGGGGCCGGACGCGCCGGAGCCGCTCGCCGATCGGCGAGTCCGCGCCGGTGTCCACGAACGTGATCTGCCAGTCGGAGATGTCGGTGGACAGCAGCTCGACCCGCCCGCCGCGCAGCCGGAAGTCGTTGGAGTGCGTCTCGGAGTAGTGGACGAAGAAGTCCTTGATGTGGTGCGGCGCGTGGCCGAGGCACAGGATGAACTCGGTGTGCCCGTAGTGCGCGTAGTACCGCATCACGTGCCACAGCAGCGGACGGGGCCCGACGAGCTGCATCGGCTTGGGGATGTCGCCGGCCGTGCCGGTGCGCATCCGCATGCCGAGGCCGCCGCAGAACAGCACCACCTTCACCGGCCGACCTCCACGACGTCCAGCTCCGGAATCGGGAAGACGAGCCGTCCGCCCCAGTCGTGCACATAGGCGAGCTGCTCGGACAGCTCGTCCCGCAGGTTCCACGGGAGGACGAGCACGTAGTCGGGACGGTCCTCCGCGATCTGCTCGGGCGGGAGGATTGGGATGCGCGTGCCCGGTGTGAAGCGGCCGTGCTTGTAGGGATTCCGGTCGACCGTGTAGGCGAGCAGGTCGGACCGGACACCGCAGTGGTTCAGCAGCGTGTTGCCCTTGCCCGGAGCTCCGTACCCGACGACCGTCTTGCCTTCTTCGGCCGCGCGTATGAGGAACTTCAGCAGGTCTCGGCGGACCTTGGCGACGCGTTGCGCGAACGCCGTGTAGCCCTCGTCGCTGTGCAGGCCCTGTTCGCGTTCCTTCTGCAGCAGCTCGTGCACGCGCGCGTTGGGCTCGCCCTCCGGACGCGCCCAGAGGCGGATCGAACCGCCGTGCGTGGGCAGCAGCTCGACGTCCACCAGGGTCAGCCCGCCGCTCGCGAGCGCGCGCTGCGCGGACGCGACCGTGTAGTACTGGAAATGCTCGTGGTAGATCGTGTCGTACTGGCCGAGCTCCATGAGCGTCGCGAGGTACTGGACCTCGATCGACACCCATCCGTCGTCCGCGACCAGAGCGCGCAGGCCCTTCGTGAAGCCGACGACGTCCGGAATGTGCGCATAAACGTTGTTGGCGACGACCAGATCGGCGGGTCCGTGCTCGTCCCTGACCCGTTTCCCGGTCTCCTCGGTCAGGAACTCCGTCAGCGTCGGGACGCCCTTCTCCCGCGCCGCCTCGCCCACATTCGCGGACGGTTCGATTCCCAGGCAGCGGACGCCCTTTTCCACCACATGCCGGAGCAGGTATCCGTCGTTGCTGGCGACCTCCACCACGAAGCCGGGTTCGACGCGCTCGACGGCCGCGTCCACGAACGCCTTCGCGTGCCGCACCCACGAGTCGGAGTAGGACGAGAAGTAGGCGTACTCGGTGAACGTCTCCTCCGGGGTGATCAGCGGCGGGAGCTGCGCCAGCCGGCACTCCCGGCAGACCCGCAGGTGCAGCGGGTAGGTCACCTCCGGCGCGTCCAGCCGGTCCCCGGTGAGGAACAGTTCGCACGGCGGGGTGGCCCCGAGGTCCACGACGCTCGCCAGGTCCTTCGCGCCGCACAGGCGGCACCCGGCCGCACCACTGCTCGGATCGTTCAACAAGCCACCCCCGCGCGCCCGGCCCCACTCGGCCCCGGCGCCTCGCCCCGACGAACGACCCCAGCATGACCAGCGATCTTTCATTCTCAACGGGTATGACCACAAGCGGCCACAGATAGTGACCGACGCCCGAATAAGACGACCTACGGGTTGATCGAATGCCTATCCGGAAATGGCCCGAAACGGCATATCCGCTCCGTCCGAACCCCCCGGATCCGCCGTCCGCGCGCGGTTTTGGGGCGTCCGCCGCGAAAAGGCGAAGGAGGCCCGGCCCCGAAGGGCCGGACCTCCTCCCGCGTGCCCGATGCCAGGCACCCCGTCGAACCGGTTTCGCATGCCCCGAAGAGCCGGTTCATGCCTCCCACCGGAGCGGGTCCAAGCTCCCCGCCGAAGCGGGTCCGTGCGTCCCGCCGCGGCGGGGGTCCAGCGCCCCGCGGAAGCGGGGGTCCAGCGTCCCGCCGGAACGGGGGTCGAGCGTGCCGCCGAGGCGGGGTCAGGCGTTCTCGGTGAGCGGGCGGAACCGCCGCAGGCGGAGGCTGTTGCTCACCACGAAGACCGACGAGAAGGCCATCGCGCCGCCCGCGATCATCGGGTTGAGCAGACCGGTCGCCGCGAGCGGCAGCGCCGCCACGTTGTAGGCGAAGGCCCAGAACAGGTTGCCCTTGATGGTGCCGAGCGTCTTGCGGGAGAGCCGGATCGCGTCGGCCGCCGACCGCAGGTCGCCGCGGACCAGGGTCAGGTCGGACGCCTCGATCGCCGCGTCCGTGCCGGTGCCCATCGCGAGGCCGAGGTCGGCCTGGGCGAGCGCCGCGGCGTCGTTGACGCCGTCCCCGACCATCGCGACCGTGCGGCCCTCGGCCTGCAGCCGCTTGACCACGTCCACCTTGTCGGCGGGCATGACCTCGGCGATCACCTCGTCGATCCCGACCTGGTCCGCGACCGTCCGGGCCACCGCCTCGTTGTCGCCGGTGAGCAGCACCGGCCGCAGCCCGAGGGCGCGCAGCTGCGTGATCGCCTCGGCGGAGGTCGGCTTGATCTGGTCGGCGACGGTGAGG
>NZ_JBFAOF010000864.1:0-3092 GCF_040675125.1 Spirillospora sp. NPDC049652
TGACCCCGTGCCGGCGAGCACCGAGGACACCGCGCCGGCGGGCACCGGGCTCGCGAGCGCCCACCGAACTTGAGCCGTGCGGACAGCGTCCCGCACGGCTCAAATCTTTGCCCCCAGCGATCCCTGGAGCGCTGAGCTCCGCCCCTACGGCGGGCCGTCCGGCAGGCTTGCGGCCAGGGTGGTGACGGCCGTGGCCAGTTCGGCGGCGTAGGCGTCGGTGAGCTTGGCGGCGTCGAAGACCAGCGCGTACCACATCGGCCCGAAGACCAGGTCGATGAGGACGCCGTTGTCCGGGTGGGCGACCTGGCCGCGGCTCCGGGCGCGGTCGAGGATCTCGCCGACGGCGGCGCGGCGGGACCGGATGAGGGTGTCGGTGACGCGGCGGGCGAAGTCCGGGTCCTGGAGGACCTCGGCGGCCAGGGCCTGGTTGAGCGCGCCGTGCACGCCGCGCTGGGCGGCGAAGGTCTCCTCCAGCAGGGTCAGCAGGTCCTCGCGCAGGTCGCCGGTGTCGGGGGTGGGCAGGCGGGTGCGGGCGTAGGTGACGAGGGAGTCGAGGATCACCTCGCCCTTGCTGGCGTAGCGCCGGTAGACGGCCTGTTTGGACACGCCGCTGCGGGCGGCGATCCCCTCCATGCTCACCCCCCGGTAGCCCTGGTCGGCGACCAGGTCGAGGGTGGCCTGGCGGATGGCGTCGTCGACGGCGGGGTCGCGGGGTCGTCCGGTCATGGGCCTGAGCCTACTTGACATACGGACCGTGCCGTATTGTAATTTCAATACGCACCGCACCGTAGTGAAAGGGAGTGCGTGGTGAGAACTCGTTCTTCGAGCCCGGCCCTGGTGACGTTGGCACTGGGGTACTTCGCCCTCGGGACCGCGTCGCTGGCCGTGGTCGGGCTGAGCGCCCCGATCGCCGCGGAACTGCGCGTCCGCCCCGCCACCATCGGGACCCTGGTCACCGTCTTCTCGCTGGTGTTCGCGCTGGCCGCACCGCTGACCGCGGTCGTGCTCGGGCGCATGGACCGCCGGCGGGTCCTGATGATCGGTCTGGCCCTGATGCTGGCCGGGGGCGTCGGCAGCGCGCTCGCCCCGACCTTCGGGGCCCTGGTCGCCGCCCGGGTGGTCGCCGGACTGGGCGCGGCGGTCTTCGGACCGGTCGCCTCGGCCACCGGCTCGATGATCGTCCCGGCGGGGCAGCGGCCGCGCGCGCTGGCGGTGGTGTTCGGCGGGATGACCGCCGCCACCGTGCTGGGGGTACCGCTGGCCTCGGCGGCGGGCACGACGATCGGCTGGCGCTGGACGCTGGCCGCCGTGGCGGTGCTGACCGCGGCGGTGATGGCGTTGCTGCCCGCGTCGCTGCCTCCGGTGCCGGCGGGGCCCGCACCGACCGCGCGCGGGTTCGCCCGCATGCTGCGCACCCCCGGAGTCGTGCCGATCATCTCGACCACGCTGCTGGTGCTGACCGCACAGTTCACCGTGTACGGGGTCGCCGGCGCCTACCTGGCGGCCCGGTTCGGCGCCGCCGCCGGCATGGTGTCACTGACGCTGCTGGTGTTCGGCACGGTCGGAATGGTCGGCAACGCCGTCGGTCCGCGCCTGTACACGCGGCTGGGAGGGGCGCGGACCATCGCCGCCGCCCTGGCCGGGCTCATCGTCACCTTCGCCGCGCTGACGGCCGCGCCGGGAGCACTCCCGGTCGGAGTCGGGATGTTCGCCTTCTGGGCCTTCTTCAACACCGTCTTCATGGCGCCGCAGCAGACCCGGCTGGTGGAGATGCTGCCCGAACAGCGCGGCGTCCTGCTGGCGCTCAACGCCTCGGCGCTGTACCTGGGCATGAGCCTGGGCAGCCTGCTCGGCAGTGGCCTCCTGCCCGTCCTCGGCGCACGGGGACTGTCGGCGCTCCCGCTGGTACCGCTGGCCCTGGCGGTCGGCGCCCACCTGCTCTCCCTCCGCTCGTCCGGCCGACCGCAGCCGCTCGGCACCCCTGCTCCCGCCGCGACCCGCGTCGAGACCTCGGCGAAGGCTCCCTACGGCGCCCCCGCCTCGGCCCACCGCTGATCGAAACAACGAACGCAAGAACACAAGTAATCAGGAGAACGTGATGTCTCAGCTTGTCCGTGACTACATCGAGCTGGTCTGGAACCAGGGCCGCACCGACCTCGCCGACCGTTTCCTCGCCGAGGACCTGATCCAGCACAACCCGAACCTGCCGGACGGCCGCAAGCCCCTGGTCGACTTCATCGACGGGCTGCGTACCCAGCTCCCGCAGGGGCGCTTCGAGATCCGCCGCCTGGCCGGTGAGGGCGATCTGGTGTTCACCCACAGCCTGTTCACGGCGCAGCCCGGCCACCAGGGCATCGCTGTGGTGGACGTGTTCCGCGTCGCCGACGGGAGGATCGTCGAGCACTGGGACCTACGCGAGGACGTCCCCGACACCACCGCCAGCGGCCGTCCCGTCGTCTGACGATTCCCTCCCGATCTGCCGTACGTCCTGTTTCGAAAAGAGGAAAGCCGTGTCCACTTCCGACACCGTGCCGCCGCGTGACCAGACGATCCTGATCACCGGAGCCACCGACGGGCTCGGCCGCGCCCTGGCCCACCGGCTCGCCGCCGAGGGGGCGACGCTGATCCTGCACGGCCGCAACCCGGCCAAGGGCCGGGACCTGCTGGCAGAGCTGCGCGACCGGACCGGCAACCAGCGGCTCACGTTCGAGACCGCCGACTTCGCCGAGCTGGACCAGATCCGGGCGCTGGGCGAGCGGGTGGCCGCCCGCGACCGGCTGGACGTCCTGGTCAACAACGCCGGCATCGGCGTCGAACTCGCCCCGCGGCGCAGCGCGGACGGGTTGGAGCTGACCTTCCAGGTCGACTACCTGGCCACCTATGCGCTGAGCTGCCTGCTCACCCCGCTGCTGGCCCGGTCGCCCCTAGGACCTGTCCGGTGGATCATGTGTTGATCCAGAGCAGGGCGGTCACCAGGACGATCGCTGCCCGGTAGTTGCGGGCGAGTTTGTCGAAGCGGGTGGCGATGCCTCGCCATTGCTTGAGACGTCCCATGCAGCGTTCGACCACGTTGCGGCGCTTGTAGAGGTGCG
>NZ_JBFAOF010000865.1:0-3091 GCF_040675125.1 Spirillospora sp. NPDC049652
GTCGCCGTCCGCGTCACCGGCGTCGCCGGCGTCCTGGCGCGGGGCGTCGCCGCCGGCGGCCTGCGCCGGCTGCGCCTCGGCGCCGCCCTCGCGGTCGGCGGCCTCGCGCTCGGCGACCTCGACCGGGATCAGCGACAGCTTGCCGCGCTGGTCGATCTCGGTCACCTCGACCTGGATCTTCTCGCCGACCGAGATGACGTCCTCGACGTTCTCGATCCGCTGGCCGCCGTGCAGCTTGCGGATCTGCGAGACGTGCAGCAGGCCGTCCTTGCCGGGCAGCAGCGACACGAACGCGCCGAACGTGGTCGTCTTCACGACCGTGCCGAGGAACCGCTCGCCGACCTCCGGCATGTGCGGGTTGGCGATCGCGTTGATCGCCTGCCGCGCCGCCTCGGCGGACGGGCCGTCGGTCGCGCCGACGTAGATGGTGCCGTCGTCCTCGATCGTGATGTCCGCGCCGGTGTCGTCCTGGATCGAGTTGATCATCTTGCCCTTCGGGCCGATGACCTCGCCGATCTTGTCGACCGGGACCTTGATCGTGATGATCCGCGGGGCGAACGGGGACATCTCGGCCGGGCCCTCGATGGCCTCGGCCATGACGTCCAGGATCGCCAGCCGCGCGCCCTTGGCCTGCTTCAGCGCCGCGGCGAGGACCGAGGCGGGGATGCCGTCCAGCTTGGTGTCGAGCTGGAGCGCGGTGATGAGGTCGCGGGTGCCGGCGACCTTGAAGTCCATGTCGCCGAACGCGTCCTCGGCGCCGAGGATGTCGGTCAGGGTGACGTACTCGCCGCCCTCGTGGATCAGGCCCATCGCGATGCCCGCGACCATCTGCTTCAGCGGGACGCCCGCGTCCAGCAGCGACATCGTGGACGCGCAGACCGAGCCCATCGAGGTCGAGCCGTTGGAGCCGAGCGCCTCCGACACCTGCCGGATGGCGTACGGGAACTCCTCGCGCGTCGGCAGCACCGGGAGCAGGGCGCGCTCGGCGAGGGCGCCGTGCCCGATCTCGCGCCGCTTCGGCGAGCCCACCCGGCCGGTCTCACCGGTCGAGTAGGGCGGGAAGTTGTAGTTGTGCATGTAGCGCTTGGTGCGCTCGGGGTTCAGCGTGTCGATCATCTGCTCCATGCGGAGCATGTTCAGCGTGGTCACGCCCATGATCTGGGTCTCGCCGCGCTCGAACAGCGCCGAGCCGTGCACCCGCGGGATCACGTGCGCCTCGGCGGACAGCTGGCGGATGTCCTTCACGCCGCGGCCGTCGATGCGCAGTCCGTCGCGGATGACCCGCTCGCGGACGACCTTCTTGGTGACGGCGCGGAAGGCGGCGGAGATCTCCTTCTCGCGGCCCTCGAAGTCGGCGCCGAGCTTCTCCAGGGCGCCGGCCTTGATCTCGTCCAGGCGCGACTCGCGGGTCTGCTTGTCGGCGATCGTCAGCGCCTCGCCCAGCTCCTGGCTGACGGCGGCGGTGACGGCCGCGAGCACGTCGTCCTGGTAGTCCAGGAAGATCGGGTACTCGGCGGTCGGCTTGGCGGCGGTCTCGGCGAGGGCGCTCTGCGCCTCGCACAGCACCTTGATGAACGGCTTGGCGGCCTCCAGGCCCTGCGCCACCGTCTCCTCGGTCGGGGCGGTCGCGCCCTCGCCGACGAGCTTCAGGGTGCCGACGGTCGACTCGGCCTCGACCATCATGATCGCGACGTCGCCGTCCTCCAGCAGGCGGCCCGCGACGACCATGTCGAAGGTCGCGCGCTCCAGCTCGGAGTGGCGCGGGAAGCCGACCCACCGGCCCTCGATCAGCGCGACGCGGACGCCGCCGATCGGGCCGGAGAAGGGCAGCCCGGCGAGCTGGGTGGACAGGGACGCGGCGTTGATCGCGACCACGTCGTACAGGTCGTCGGGGTTCAGCGCGAGGATCGTGCCGACGACCTGGATCTCGTTGCGCAGGCCCTTCTTGAAGGACGGGCGCAGCGGACGGTCGATCAGGCGGCAGGTGAGGATCGCGTCCTCGGACGGCCGGCCCTCGCGGCGGAAGAACGAGCCGGGGATGCGCCCGGCGGCGTACATCCGCTCCTCGATGTCCACGGTGAGCGGGAAGAAGTCCAGGTTCTCCTTGGGCTTCTTCGACGCGGTGGTGGCCGACAGGACCATGGTCTCGTCGTCCAGGTAGGCGACGGCGCTGCCGGCCGCCTGGCGGGCCAGCCGGCCCGTCTCGAAGCGGATGATCCGCTTGCCGAACGAGCCGTTGTCGATCACGGCCTCGGCACTGGTCGCGCCCTCGATGCGCGGAGCTTCGGTCACGGGAAACCTCCTGTTTCCGGTTGACGTCGCCTCGCGGTCGTTTCCCGTTGTGCTGACAGGCGGTGCCGGTCTTCGATCGAAGCGTCCGGATCGGGGCCGCGTTGCCGGCGGCGATCCGGAGGCCACTACCGAGGACCGGCCGCAGCAGCGGTGTCCGCGAGGCTTCCTTCTGTGTGACCGGCCTCTCGGCCGGCCGGGCCGGCCGGTCGTCCGACCGGCCGGGTGCCCCCGGGAACTGTCATGCCCAGGAACCGGGGGACGTATGGGGGTTTTCTATGCGAGGAGGGAGTGGCCCGATCCGGACCACTCCCCCTCTGTCACCGCTATCGGCGGAGGCCGAGGCGCTCGATCAGCGAGCGGTAGCGGTTGATGTCCTTGTTCTGCAGGTACTTCAGCAGACGGCGGCGGCGGCCGACCAGCAGCAGCAGACCACGGCGGCTGTGGTGGTCGTGCTTGTGCTCCTTGAGGTGCTCGGTCAGGTCGTTGATCCGCTTGGTCAGCAGCGCGACCTGGACCTCCGGGGAACCGGTGTCACCCTCAGTGGTCGCGTACTCGGAGATGATCTTGTTCTTGGTGGCGGTGTCGAGCGACACGTGGCTCCTTCTGTGTTCTCGTCATCCGCAGGCCCCGGCCGCCCGGGGTCCGCATGATGCGTCAGGGATGCGTGTGCGGGCCGCACTGAGGGTGCAGCCCGCCGCGCCGGGACCTCGTCCCGGCGACTATCAACCGTACCACGGCCCGCGGCCCCGGCTGTCACGGCCCGGCGGCGCACCGTGATCACCGGGCCGGGACCCCGTCC
>NZ_JBFAOF010000866.1:0-3089 GCF_040675125.1 Spirillospora sp. NPDC049652
CCCGTTCGCCGTGGTGCTGCTGGCGGCGCTGAGCGGCGCGGGTTTCCTGGCGGAGACGCGCGCGGCCGAGCGTCCCCGGATGGACGTGACGGGCGCGCTGCTGTTCGTCGCCGCGCTCGGCGCCCTGGTGCTGGGCGCGGTGCAGGGGCCGCAGTGGGGCTGGACGGGTCCGGCGGTGCTGGGGCTGCTCGGCGGCGGTGTCGTCCTGCTCGCGGTCTTCACCCGGACGCAGGCGCGCGGGAAGGCCCCGCTGCTCGACCTGTCCCTCGTCCGGGACCGCCGGTTCTTCGCGCTCTGCCTCGTCCCGGTCGTCACCACGTTCGGGTTCGTGACGCTGCTGACCTACCTGCCCACGTACTTGGTCGGCGCGGGCGGCATGTCCGCCGCCCGCGCCGGGACGGTGATGCTGCTGCTCACCGGGCCCGTCCTCGCCGCGCCGCCGCTCGCCGGGGCGCTGGTGACGCGCGGCGTGCCCCCGCGCGCGCTGATCACCCTGTCGCTGCTGCTGTTCGCCGCCGGGGACGGCTGGCTCACGGTCATCGAGCCCGGCTCGTCCACCTGGGTGATCGCGCCGCCGCTGCTGCTGGCCGGGCTCGGCGCGGGGGTGTCGTTCGGCGTCAACGACGGGCTCGCGATGAGCCTGGTCGCCCCCGACCGCGCGGGGATGGCCGCCGGGTTCCTCAACACCATGCGGCTCGGCAGTGAGGCCATCGTGATCGCGGTCTTCGGGGCCGTCCTGGTCAGCCTGGTCGGCACCCGGGTGCCGTCGCACGCGCTGGCCGCGCGGGTCGCCGCCGGGGAGGTGGGCGGCGGCGACCGCGTCCAGCTCGCCGCCGCCTTCACTCATGCCCTCCACCTCGCCCTCTGGGGGCTCGCCGCCGTCAGCGCGGTCGGCGCGGTGGTCGTCCACTCGGCGCTGGCCCGGCCCCGCCGGGACGCCGCCGTCGCCGCGCCTGCGGTGTCCGAACCGGCCGCCGTCCCGGCCGAGAGCTGCTGAGGCGGGAACGCGACGGCGGACGGGGCTCGCGGGTCAGAGGGACTCGCGGGCCTCGATCGCCTTGCGGAGCCGGGTCAGCTCCTTCGGGAAGTTCACGGTCGCCGCGCCCACCAGCACGCCCTCGCGGGTGAAGGCGACGGCGAACTTGCCGTCCTCCGGAGCGCCGGTGACCACGGTGTTCGCGTCGGCGAGGTGCGGGAGGCCCGCGTACTGGATCCGGGTGCCGTGGACGCGCGTCCCGAGCGCCGGGACCCCGCTGAACGGGACGGCCTCGGACGGCCCGCGCAGCAGGTTCCGCGCGGCGGCCGCGCCCTGCTCGTTGGCGTTCGCCCAGTGCTCGATCCGGACGGTCTCGTGCCCGAACAGGGTGTGCGGCCAGCGCGCCACGTCCCCGGCGGCGACGATGTCGGCGTGCCCCCGCGCGAACAGGCGGCTGTCGGTCACGACGCCGTCGTCCACGTGGACGCCGCTGCCCTCCAGCCACTCGGTGTTCGGGACGACGCCCGCGCCGAGCACGACCAGGTCGGCGGGGACGGTCCGGGAGTCCTCCAGCCGGACGCCGGTGACGCGGCCCGCCTCGCCGACCAGCTCCGCGACGCGGGTGTTGGTGAGGAGCTCGACGCCGTTGGCCCGGTGGTGCCCGGCCAGCCAGGAGCCGACCGTCCGGCCGAGGACGCGGGTCATGGGCTCGGCCGCGTCGATGACGGTGACCTCGTGGCCCGCCGCGCGGGCGGTCGAGGCGACCTCGCCGCCGATGAACCCGCCGCCGATGACGACGACGCGGCCCTGGACGTCGGCCAGCGCCTTGCGCAGCTCCAGCGCGTGGTCGAGGGTGCGGAGCACGTGCACCCCGGCGAGCTCCATCTGCTCCTCGGGCAGCCGGCGCGGCCGGGCTCCGGTGGTGATGACCAGGCCGTCGTAGGGGAGTTCGGCGCCGTCGTCCAGCGTGACGGTCCGCGCGGCGGTGTCGAGCCGGGCGGCGGCGCGCCCGCACAGCCAGTCCGCCTCGACCTCGTCGGCGCCGGGCAGGGTGACGTCGTCGTCCCCGGCCAGCACGCTCTTGGACAGCGGCGGCCGGTTGTACGGCCGGTGCGGCTCGGCCCCGACGAGGGTGAGCGCGCCCGCGAACCCCTCCTCGCGCAGGGTCGCGGCGGCGCGCAGCCCCGCCAGCGACGCGCCGACCACGACGATGCGCTCCTGAGTACCCACTGAATGCTCCCTTACGGCTCGGTGACCGCACGAAGGATACCTATAGGGGGTAGGGGTAGAATAGGTGTCCTGCGTCACACCGCGCGGCCGGAGTCAGCCGAGCACCGGGAAGTTGCTGCGGAGCACGCCGTGCGGGTCCCGGCGGCGCTTCAGCGCGCGCAGCCGGTCGAGGGCCTCCGGAGTGAACGCGCTCGCGGCACGGTCGCCCGGAGCCAACAGGGTGAACGGCTTGCGCCCGGTGGTGTGCGGGATGAGCGCGTCCGCGATCTCGCGCTGCCGCTCGCCGACCGCCGCGCCGCCGTCCTCGCCGGGAATGCCGAACATGTACAGGGCGAACGGCTCGTCCAGGCTCCCGGCGGCCGAGTCGGACGGCCGCGCCAGCGCGCCGCCGAGATGCCGCACCTGGACGCTGAGCAGCGGCGCGATCGGACGGTCCAGCAGCACGGCCGCGACCTCGTCGGTGAGGCCGGTGAGCAGCTCGGCGCGGGACCGGCCGGGGCCCGGGTCGGTCGGTTCGGCGGTGATCGAGCCGAGACCCGCGACCGGGAGCGTGCCGCGCGAGTCGGAGACCATCCCGGCGACCTTCTCCAGCGGACGCAGCAGCGCCTCGCCGTCGCCGCCCGCGCCGAGGAACGTCGCGTCCACCGCGGCCAGCGGCGCGGCCCCGGGGAAGTGCAGCAGCTCGAACCAGGCGGTCAGCTCGTCCGGCGCGGCGCCGACGACCTCCCGGTAGGCGTCCAGGACGGCGCGGGCCCGGTCGGCGGGCCACAGCATCCGGCCGCCGTACAGCTCCGGCGCGGGGTGCAGGTCGAACTCGACGGCGGTGACGACGGCGAGGTCACCGCCGCCGCCGCGCAGCGCCCAGAACAGGTCGGGGTCGGAC
>NZ_JBFAOF010000867.1:0-3087 GCF_040675125.1 Spirillospora sp. NPDC049652
CTCGCCCGCGCGCGGCGCCGCCACCGCAACCTCGGCGATCTCCAGGGGCTCGCCGAACTCCCGCAGCACCGCCGCGCGCATCACCGTGTCCGCCACCGTGGCCTCCCTCAGGGTTCGGCCACACGGTAGCACCAAGCATTTGCTTGGGACAGTGTCGGCCGGCCGGGCGCCGCGGCCGGCTCAGCCGAACCAGACCACCAGCCGGACGTTGCCCGGCCCGTGCACGCCCGAGAGCACCTCCATGATCTTCCAGACCGGGTCCCACACCGCGGCCTCCACCGCGTCGCGGCGGCGCGCCCGGTCGGCCCGGTACACCGTGCTCCCGTCGGTCCACTCCCGCCGCTCGGCCCAGTCGCCGGGGCCGCCCGCGCTCACGGCGACGTCCATCCGCTCGGCGAAGGCGGTGTCCCACAGGTAGGTCCCGACGAGTTCGAGCGTCCCGTCGGCGCGCCGCCGGTAGTGCCGGACGCGGCTGTCGGGCCGCTCGGACGGCTCGTCCCAGTCGATGCCCGCCAGCTCCTGCCAGCCGATCCAGGTGTGCCCGGCGAGGCCCTCGTTCTGGGCGGCCCGGGTCTGCGGTGAGGCGTCCAGCGGCAGCCCGCGCCCGCCGGCCACCGGACGGAAGCCGAGCCGCTCGGCCACGCCGAACAGGCAGCCGAACGCCGGCTCGGACCGCCCGGTGAACACGTCCCGCAGTTCCAGCACGCCACGCCAGCGGTCGAGGGGGTCGCTGCGCATCCGGCACTCGAAGAATCCGTGAATATCCGTCGCCACACCAATATGGTCACCTCTGCCGGGTCGAAATGGGATGATCCGCCCGGCCACACTCAAGATTTCCGCGAAGACGGCACCTCCCCGCCGCGAGGGCGCGGCGGGGGTCCGAGGCGGGGGTCAGGAGAAGTGCTGGCCGGCGTTGACGTCCAGGGTGGCGCCGGTGGTGGCGGCGGACTGGTCGGACGCCAGCCAGATGACGGCGCGGGCGACGTCCTCCTCGGTGGCGATGCGGCGCAGGGCCATGGCGGCGGTGTCGCGGGCCCGGACGGCCTCGAACGTGGTGTTCTCGGCCTCGGCGCGGGCGCGCATCCAGTCGTCCAGGACGTCCGAGGCGATCCAGCCGGGGGCGACGCAGTTGACGCGGACGCCGGAGGGGCCGAGCTCGTCGGCGAGGCAGTGCGAGAGCAGGTGGACGGCGGCCTTGCCCGCGGCGTAGTCGCTGCGTCCGGCGTAGCCGCTGCGGGACGACATGGACGTGAGGTTGACGATCGAGCCCGTCCCGGCGGCGACCATGTGCGGGGCGAGGTGGCGCAGGCCAGCAGGGTGCCGTAGGCGGCGATCTCGACCGCTCTGCGCCACTGGTCCAGGTAGGCGTCGTCCATGTCGAGGACGTTGCGGCGGTGTGAGCCCGGGAAGGCGGCGTTGACCAGGACGTCGACGCGTCCGAAGTGGGCGACGACCGTTTCGGCGAGGCGCTTGGACTGGGCCGGGTCGGAGATGTCGGTGGGCACGGCGAGGGCCCGGCGGCCCTCGGCCTCCACCTGGCGGGCGATGGACTCCAGGGTGGCGGCGCCGCGCGCGGCGACGGCCACGTCCGCGCCCTCGCGCGCCATCAGCACCGCCAGCGTGCGGCCGAGGCCGGGCCCCGCGCCGGTGATCACCGCGATCTTGCCGTCCAGCATCATGCGCATTAACGTACCAAGCGCTAGCTAGGTACGCCTGCGGAGGTGCGGATGGGCGTCACCCTCGCGACCGACGTCGGCGGCACGTTCACCGACGTGGTGCTGACCGGGCCGGACGGCCGGGTCGCGGTCGCCAAGACGCTGACCACGCCGGACGACCCGGCGGACGGGCTGCTGCGCGGCGTCCGGCGGGTGCTCGCGGAGAGCGGCGTCCCGGCGGGGGAGGTCACCCGGTTCGTCCACGCGACGACGCTCGCGACGAACGTGATCCTGGAGCGCAGGGGCGTGCCGGTCGCGTTCGTCACGACCGAGGGGTTCCGGTCGATGCTCGCGCTCGGCCGGCAGGCGCGCGTGGAGGAGGACCGGTACGACCGCTTCTACCGTCAGCCGGAGCCGCCCGTCCCGCTGACGCGCACGTTCTCCGTGCCCGAGCGGATCGACGCTACCGGCGCGGTGCTCACGCCCCTGGACGAGAAGGCCGCCGCGTCCGTGGCCGACCGGATCGCGGGGCTGGGCGTCTCGGCCGTCGCGATCTGCCTGCTCCACTCGTACCTGAACCCGGCGCACGAGCGGCGGCTCGCCGAGATCGTCGCGGCGCGGCTGCCGGACGGCACGCCGGTCGTCGCGTCCTGCGACGTGTGGCCCGAGATGGGCGAGTACGAGCGCGCCACGACGACCCTGATGTCCGCCTATGTCGGCCCGGTCATGGCCGCCTACCTGCGCGGACTGGAGGAGCGGCTGCGGAGGGCCGGGATCACCGCGCCGGTCCGGGTGATGGAGTCGGCGGGCGGCGTGCTGCCGGCCGCGCTCGCCGCCGACCGGGCGGTGCACACCATCGAGTCCGGCCCGGCCGCCGGGGTCGTCGCGGCCGCGCGGCTCGGCGCCCGGCGCGGCATCGCCGACCTGGTCTGCTTCGACATGGGCGGGACGACCGCGAAGGCCGGGCTGGTGCGCGGCGGACGCCCCGGCGTCACGCACGAGTTCCAGGTCGGCGGCAAGGGCAGCCACGGCGGACGGCGGCCCGGGACCGGCGTCCCGATCAAGGTGCCCGCGATCGACCTTGCCGAGGTCGGGTCCGGCGGCGGCTCGATCGCCTGGGCGGACGCCGGAACGCTGCGCGTCGGCCCGCGCTCGGCGGGCGCCGACCCCGGGCCCGCCTGCTACGGGCGCGGCGGGACCCTCCCCACCGTGACCGACGCCGACCTCGTCCTCGGCTACCTCGACCCGGCCGGGTTCGGCGCGTTCCGCCTGGACGCCTCGCTCGCCCGCGCCGCGATCGAGGAGCACGTGGCGCGTCCGCTCGGCGTGGACGTGACCGGGGCCGCCGCCGCGATCCACGACATCGCGGGCGCGCAGATGGGCGCGGCCGTGCACGTCGTGACCGTCCGGCGCGGCATCAACCCGCGCGGGT
>NZ_JBFAOF010000868.1:0-3080 GCF_040675125.1 Spirillospora sp. NPDC049652
CGCCGGCGGCACCACCCGCTCCTGGCCCGACCTCGGCGCCCTGCGGCTGCTCCGGCTCGGCGACGACGACTCGCTCGCGCAGACCGTCCTTACGCCCGGGATCTCCCGGTTCCTCGACCCGAAGCACACCGAGCTCGCCCGGACGGCCCTGATCTACCTGGACCACGCGGGCAGCGTCCACGCGACGGCGGCGGCGCTGAACGTCCACCGGCAGACGCTCTACCACCGGCTGCGCCGCATCGAGGAGATCACCGGGCTCGCCCTGGCGGACGGCCGCGACCGCCTCACCCTGCATCTCGCCCTCACGATCGCGCCCCACCTCGGCCGCTGACCCGGCAGCACGCGCGCCAGGGCGCGAGGCGCGGGGGTGGGAGGCGCAGGGGTGGGAGCGTGGCCGGTCAGCTGCGGGTGTCCGGGTGGTCACAGGCGGGTGGGCGCGGGGGCGCTTGTGCGCCGCCTCCTGTCAGGAGTTATCTGACTGAGAGTCAAATCCACCAACGGGGAGGTGAGATCGGCGATGGCAGATCCATGGCCGGTGCTGCGCAGGGGAAGCCGTGGGCCGGACGTCAAGACGCTCCAGTACATCCTGCGGGCCGCTCGGGAGCCCTGGCGGCACCTCGCCGCGGACGGCGACTTCGGTCCGAAGACCGAGGAGGTCGTCCGCGCGTTCCAGGACTTCGCCGGAATCGACGTGGACGGCGTCGTCGGCCCGGTGACCTGGGGCCGGCTGACCGACGGCAGGACCATCGGGTCGACGGTGCGCAAGGGCGAGCACGGCGACTTCGTCCGCGCCGCGCAGACCGAGCTGGTGAAGCAGGGCTACCTGGACGAGAAGGGCGTGGACGGGGACTTCGGCCCGAAGACCGACTCGGCCGTCCGCCGCTTCCAGGAGGCCGTCGGGCTGCACGTGGACGGCGTGGTCGGCCCGAAGACCTGGCGCGCGCTGATCAGCGACTAGATCCGCTCGGACGCGGGGTCCGCGCCGGATTCGCGCCGCGCCGCCGCCGGTGAACGCGTGTGGGGAACACGATCGGTGAACGGTGGCGGTGGAACGCCGGAGGCCCGGAGCCATTTCTGGCTCCGGGCCTCCGGACCTGGTAGCGGGGGCAGGATTTGAACCTGCGACCTCTGGGTTATGAGCCCAGCGAGCTACCGAACTGCTCCACCCCGCGGCGATGTCTCAACTCTAGGGCATGAACGGGAGTTGACCAAATCGGTTTCCCGGGGTCGCGTCCCGTCCCGACCAGGCACACTCCGCGGCTTCCCGCCGCCTCGGCCGGAGGGCGTCCGGCCGAGGCGCGCGCGTCACCTGGAGCAGGCGGGGATGAGGCGCGAGGGTCACTTGGAGCAGGCGGGGATCTGGCCCTTGCCCGTCCTCAGGGCGTCCAGCGACTGGACCGCGCCGTTCAGCGTGTCCGCGCGGACGAGCCGCAGCCCGTCCGGGCGCGCGCCCAGCGCCTCCGCGCAGTTGTCCTTCGGCGTGAGGAACACCGTCGCCCCGGCGCGGCGCGCGGCGATCATCTTCTGCTCGATGCCGCCGATCGGGCCGACCTGGCCCTCCGGGCTGATCGTCCCGGTGCCCGCGATGAACTTCCCGCCGGTCATCGAGCCGGGAGTGAGCTTGTCCACGATGGACAGCGAGAACATCAGGCCGGCGCTCGGCCCGCCGATGTCCCCGACGCTGATGTTGATCTTGAAGGGGAACCGGTAGGCCTCCGCGAGGACCACGCCGACCACCGGCTTGCCGTCCTGCCCCTTGGCCGTGTTCAGCGTGATCTTGACGGGCTTGCCGGCGCGCAGCACCTCGACGTCCGCCCGGCCGCCGACCCCGATCCGGCCCATCTGCGCCTTGACCTGGTCGACCGTGCCGGTCTTGACCCCGTTCACCGCGGTGATCTCGTCGTTCGGCTGGAACTTCCCGGTGGCGGGCATGTTCGGCTGGACGGAGTTGACCACGACCCGCGTCGGGACCTGGATGCCGAGCTGGTGCAGCGCGGCGGCCTCGGCGTTCTCCTGCGAGTCCTGCATCTGCCGGGTGTTCTCGGCGTCCACCTGCTGCTGCGACTCGTGCTTGGGGAAGATCGTCTCCTCGGGGACGATCGCGGTGTCCGACGACAGCCAGCCGCGCAGCGCGGTGAACAGGTCGATCCGCGCCTCCGGCCCGCCCCGGTAGGTGACCGTGGTGAAGTTCAGGTGGCCGTCGGTCGGATAGGTCTGCCGGCCGTCGATCTGGACGAGCGGCACGCCCTTCCCGTTGTCCCCCAGCGTGTTGGCGGTCGGCCCCGGGAACAGGGCGACGTACGGCACCGGCAGCAGGGCGCCGACGACCGCGAGCACCAGCAGGAGACAGCTCGCGAAGGCGAGCGTGACGGCACGACGAGACATGCCGGAAAGCCTAGGCCACGCCCGGACTCAGCAGGCGCCGACCCACTCGTCGCCGCCGTCGGCGAACGCCTGGTGCTTCCAGACCGGCACCTCGGCCTTGAGGTCGTCGATCAGCCGCCGGCAGGCCGCGAACGCCTCGGCGCGGTGCGGGCAGGACGCCGCGACCACCACCGCCAGGTCGCCGATCTCCAGGTCGCCGACCCGGTGCACGGCGGCGAGCCCGAGGACCGGGAAGTCGGCCGCCACCTTCTCCATCACCCGGCGCAGCTCCCGCTCCACGCTCGGGTGCGCGCTGTAGGACAGGCGGCTCACCTCGCGCGCGTGGTCGTGGTCGCGGACCGTCCCGACGAACACGGCCGTGCCGCCCGCCGCCCGGTCCTGGACGGCGGCGAACGCCTCGTCCATCGACAGCGGCGTCTCGCGCACCTCGCACAACCGGACGACACCGGACGGGTCTGGGGAGTGGGTGGCCTCGTTCACGCGTCGCAGCCTACTCGACCACCCCTCCCGCTCCCGGGTCAGGCGTGCTCGGGGTGCTCGCCCGGGTGGCCGCCGGAGTGCTCCTCGGGGGCGTCCGGTTCGAGGGTCGCGGCGAGCGCGTCGGCGAGCGCGGGCACCAGGTCGGGACCCACCAGGACCTCGTCGTCCAGGTCGTGGCGGCGCAGCCGGAGGGCGGAGTGCCGCGTACCGTCGCG
>NZ_JBFAOF010000869.1:0-3070 GCF_040675125.1 Spirillospora sp. NPDC049652
GGCACGGGGGCGGTGACTCCGGCGGCGACACCAGCTCGCTGGTCCGCCCCTACGCGGTCACCGGCGGCCGGACCCGGCCCCGGTACGACCTCGCGATCGAGGCGATGGTGACCGCCGCGCCGCATCCGCCGCGCGACGTCTCCGCGCTGACCCCGGAATACCGGGCGATCATGGACATCTGCCGGACGGCACGGTCGGTCGCCGAGGTGTCGGCGCTGCTGCGCCTTCCGCTCGGCGTCGCACGCGTCCTCGTCGCCGACATGGCCCTGGAGGGCCTGCTCCGGCTGCACCAGTCCCGCCCGGCGGGCGCGCAGCCGGACATCCGACTGCTTGAGAGGGTTCTGAGTGGGCTTCGGAAGCTATGACCAGTCGTCGGCTGCGGCCGCGCCCGGGGACGGGCCGGAGCTGACCTCGGTCAAGATCGTCGTCGGCGGCGGCTTCGGCGTCGGCAAGACCACGTTCGTGGGCTCGGTGTCGGAGATCATGCCGCTCACCACCGAGGCCGTCATGACCGCGGCCAGCGCCGACGTGGACGACCTGTCGGCGGTGCCCGACAAGACGACCACCACCGTGGCCATGGACTTCGGCCGCGTGTCGCTCGACAGCGAGCTGATCCTGTACCTGTTCGGCACCCCGGGCCAGCACCGCTTCTGGTTCATGTGGGACGACCTGGTCAAGGGCGCGATCGGCGCGGTCGTGCTCGTCGACACCCGGCGGCTGGCCGACTGCTTCGCCGCGGTCGACTACTTCGAGGAACTCGGCCTGCCGTTCGTCGTCGGCGTCAACGGCTTCCACGGCGAGTTCCAGTACGCCGTGGAGGACATCCGCGAGGCCCTGTCGGTGAGCTCGCACGTGCCGATCGTCGAATGCGACGCACGCAACCGCGAGTCGACCAAGGCCGTCCTCATCACGCTGGTGCAGCACGCGTTGTCTATGGTGGGCTCCGCCCACTGAGCCTCCGGCTCCGCGCCCTCGCCTTGCGGCTCGGGCGCGGAACCGGATGCTCTGCGAATGCGGCATCGCTTCGCGATCAACCGCGTGAGGGGGGCTCGCCTTCGGCGTTGCCCCCCTCGCGCGGTTGGTCTCGCATTCGCGCCGGTTGAGCTTGTCGCGTGGTGTAGCCCGTGCGGGGTTCTGCTCCGCGTGCCGGTCCTTGCTTCGCGTGCGGTTCCGTTTCGGGTGTCGGTCCCTGCTCTGTGTGCGGTTTCCGCTCCGTGGGAGTCCTGCTCTGCGTGCGGTTGGTCCTCCGCGTGCGGTCATCACCTTGTGTTTTTGGGTGGTCACTACGGTCGCGTAGGGAAATATGCACGCTGCACTATTGGTTCCTAGCTGATCGAACTACTTGGACCTGCGCTAGGAACGGCTTTATGGGTGACGCGAAGAGTATCGGTACGTTCGTCGCGATCGGGGACAGCTTCACCGAGGGGCTGAGCGACCCGGTGCCCGGGGAGAGCGACGTGTTCCGGGGGTGGGCCGACCGGGTCGCCGAGCACCTCGCGGCCGTGAACCCGGAACTGCGGTACGCCAACCTCGCGGTGCGCGGGAAGCTGCTGCGCCAGATCGCCGAGGACCAGGTGCCCCGTGCGGTCGAGCTGAACCCGGACCTCGTCACCTTCTGCGCGGGCGGCAACGACATCATCCGTCCGGGCGGCGACCCCGACGCGCTCGCGGTCGTGTTCGACGACGCCGTCCGCAAGCTGCGCGGGACGGGCTCGCGCGTCGTGCTGTTCACCGGCTTCGACCCGCACGGGCTGCGGTCGGGACGGCGCATCCGCGGCAAGGCCGCCACCTACAACATGCACCTGCGCGCCATCGCCGACCGGCGCGGCTGCGACGTGGTGGACCTGTGGGCGCTCATGCCGATCTTCAACGACCCGCGCGCCTGGTTCGAGGACCGGCTGCACCTGTCGTCGGAGGGGCACCGCCGGCTGGCGCTGCGGGTCGCCGAGGTGATCGGCGTCCCCGCGGACGGCGACTGGCGCGAGCCGTGGGCGCCGGTCGACGCGGCGGACTGGCTGACCCTGCGCCGCGAGGACGTGCACTGGGCCCGCACCTACCTGCTCCCGTGGATCGGCCGCCGCGCGACGGGGCGCTCGTCCGGCGACGGGCGGTCGGCCAAGCGGCCGGAGGCGCTTCCGCTGCACCGCGAACGCGTCGGCTGACCAGGGCCGGGTCGCAGGACGGTCACGGAAAGTGCTGTGAAGGCGGTTCGCGGCGTTCTGTCATAAGTACAGTGCTGTCGTGAGCTCCCCCCGGCTTCCGTCCCACCTTCAGCTGCTTCTGACCGACGAACCCGTTCTGGACGTGTACGCGTCCAAGCCGTGGCGGGTTCCCGACGGGCTGTACGAGGAGATGCGCGAGCGCGCCGTCGCCTTCAACGCCGACGAGCGGGCGGTGGTGCTGACCCGGCGGCTCAGCGACTTCTACGGGGCGAAGACGTCCGTGGCGGGGGCCGAGCTGTGGTCGCTGCTGACGTTCCTGCTGGGCGCCGGCGCGGTGCGCGCGGGCAGCCGGGGCGACGTCGACTTCGAGCTCCTCGGCGACCTGCTCGCCGACCCCGAGGTCCCCGTCCGGCATCCGCTCGCGTGGTTCTCCCAGGGCGGGCGGTGGCGTCCGCCCGGCCTGTGGCTCCCCGAGCCCGCCGGGGAGGACCCCGACCGCCGGGCCGTCATGTTCGAGCTGGGCCGCGCCGCCCTCGACGTCCTCGCCGGGCTCGCCCCGCTGGAGGAGCGGCGGCTCGCGCTGGCCGGGCTGTTCGACCGGTTCGAGCAGCGGCCGGAGCTGCGCGAGCTGGCGATGACCACCCCGCGCGACCGGCTGGAGCAGGTCTGGGCCGCCGAGCTGACCGAGGACGAGCTGGCCGTCCTGCCCGAGCTCGCCGGGCCGGTCGGCTACCTCACCTGGGCCTG
This sequence comes from Spirillospora sp. NPDC049652, assembly GCF_040675125.1. Taxonomy (NCBI): domain Bacteria; kingdom Bacillati; phylum Actinomycetota; class Actinomycetes; order Streptosporangiales; family Thermomonosporaceae; genus Spirillospora; species Spirillospora sp. NPDC049652. The sequence continues at coordinate 2,910 of NZ_JBFAOF010000869.1, forward strand.
CGAGGGCCTCGCGGCGGCGCACGCCCGGCTGCCGGACGCCGAGCCGTTCGAGGTCGCGCTCGCGCGGCTGCTGGTGGCCGGCGAGGTCACCGAGGCGCCCGCCGAGCTGGCCGTCCCGCTCGGCGCGGACGGGTACGGCGACGTCTCCGCCCGGCTCGCCG
>NZ_JBFAOF010000870.1:0-3068 GCF_040675125.1 Spirillospora sp. NPDC049652
CGGGCTGGTTCGCGGCGCACGGCGACCCGGTCGTGGGCCCGGCACTGCGGCTGCTGCACGACGACCCGGCGCGGCCCTGGACGGTCGCGGACCTCGCCGCCGCGGCGGGCGCGTCGCGGGCCGCGCTCGCCAAGCGGTTCGGCGACCTGGTCGGCGAACCGCCGATGACCTACCTGACCGGAGTGCGCCTCGCGCACGCCGCCGACCTGCTGCGCGGCGGCGACCAGACGCTGGAGGCGATCGCCCGGCGGGTCGGCTACGGCAGCGCGTTCGCGCTCAGCGCCGCGTTCAAGCGGGAGCGCGGCGTCAGCCCGCAGGAGTTCCGCGCCGGCGGCTACCCGGACGGCCCGGCGGGCGGCCCGCCGAATGCCGCGCCGGACGGTGTGCCGGACGGTGCGTGAACAACCGGGAACCACTTGATCGAAAACCGCGTTATCACCAGTGGGACGGGGTACCGCTGTGTCATGATGCGGGATCTTGTCCGACCGATCACGAGGAGTGAGATGACGACCAAGCCGGCCGAGGACGAACTGGTCACCGTGTTCACGCGGTCCGACCTCGGCGGTGACGGGAGGCTCGACCTGATGGAGTTCGGCCTGGTGCTCGACAGCGTGGGGCTGTCGTGGACCCGGGCCGAGACCCAGGACAGGTTCGAGAGGGCCGACACCGACCATGACGGCTTCATCTCCCTCACGGAGCTGCGCGCCCTGCTGTCGACCCAGATCTGGGACGACGCGGGCGTCTGACGCTCCGCCACCGCCGGAACAGAGACGGGCCGTCCCCAGCGAAGGGGACGGCCCGAGTCGTCTTCTCAGCCGCGCGCCGATCGGCGCGCGCCGACCGGTGCGCGGTGTCAGACCGCGCGGCCGCGCAGCTCGCGGTACCGGCGGACGAGCGCCGCGGTCGACGCGTCCGGGGCGTCGCCGGACGGCCGCTCGGCGGTGAGCGCCGGGGTGAGCTGGTTGGCCATGACCTTGCCGAGCTCCACGCCCCACTGGTCGAAGGAGTCGATGCCCCACAGCGTCCCCTCGACGAACACGATGTGCTCGTAGAGGGCGATGAGCTGGCCGAGCGTGGACGGCGTCAGCTTCGGCACCAGGATGGTGTTGGTCGGCCGGTTGCCCGGCATCACCTTGTGCGGGACGACCTCGGCGGGCGTGCCCTCGGCGGCGATCTCCTCGGCGGTCTTGCCGAACGCCAGCGCGGACGTCTGGGCGAGCAGGTTCGCCACGAGCAGGTCGTGCATGCCGGGCGTGCCGTCCCCGGCGTCCGCGTCCTGGAACGGCTCGGCGAAGCCGATGAAGTCGGCCGGGACGAGCCGGGTGCCCTGGTGCAGCAGCTGGTAGAAGGCGTGCTGGCCGTTGGTGCCGGGCTCGCCCCAGAAGATCTCGCCGGTCTGCGCGACGACGGGCGCGCCGTCCGCGCGCACCGACTTGCCGTTGGACTCCATGGTGAGCTGCTGCAGGTAGGCCGGGAAGCGGGCGAGCCGCTGGCTGTAGGGCAGCACCGCGCGGGTCTGCGCGCCGAAGAAGTCGGTGTACCAGATGCCGAGCAGCGCCATCAGCACCGGCATGTTCTTCTCGAACGGCGCGGTGCGGAAGTGCTCGTCGACGGCGTGGAAGCCGTCGAGCATCTCGCGGAAGCGCGCCGGGCCGACCACGACCATCAGCGACAGCCCGATGGCCGAGTCCATCGAGTAGCGGCCGCCGACCCAGTCCCAGAAGCCGAACATGTTGTCGGTGTCGATGCCGAAGTCGGCGACCCGCTCGGCGTTGGTGGACACCGCGACGAAGTGCCGGGACACCGCCTTCTCGTCGCCGAGCCGCTCGACCAGCCAGCGCCGCGCGACGCGCGCGTTGGTCAGCGTCTCCAGCGTGCCGAAGGTCTTGGACGCGACGACGAACAGCGTCGTCTCCGGGTCGAGGCCGGCGAGCGTGCCGGTGATGTCGGCCGGGTCGACGTTGGACACGAACCGCGCGGTGATCCCGGCGTCGGCGTAGTCGCGCAGCGCCTCGTAGGCCATCGCGGGGCCGAGGTCGGAACCGCCGATGCCGATGTTCACCACGGTCGTGATCCGCTTGCCGGTGAAGCCCGTCCACTCCCCGGACCGCACGCGGTCGGAGAACTCGCCCATCCTCTCCAGGACGGCGTGCACGTCGGCGACGACGTCCTGCCCGTCCACGGTGAGCTCGGCGCCCGCCGGGAGCCGCAGCGCCGTGTGCAGGACGGCCCGGTCCTCGGACACGTTGATGTGCGCGCCGGAGAACATCGCCTCGATCCGGTCGCGCAGGCCCGCCCGCTCCGCCAGGGCGACCAGCCGGCTGATCGTCTCGCCGGTGGCGCGGTGCTTGGAGTAGTCCAGGAAGAGGTCCCCCGCCGTCACCGTCATCCGCTCGGCCCGCCCGGGGTCGTCCGCGAAGAGCTCACGCAGGTTGCGGGTCGCGAGCTCCCCCTGGTGCTCCGACAACGCCGCCCATTCGGATGTCTCGGTGATATCAGTCATAACCCCTCATCTCTTCAGCCTGCCCGGCGGCGCCCCCGCGCCCCCGCCACATGCGCCCCGGGCTCTCCCCTGCGATCATAGGGAACCAGTACCTCACCCGAGTAAAGTCGCCGCCGGTCCGGGGTGTTCCCACTTTCCGGCAAGGTACGGCGCGCGGCGGGCTCCGCTTCGATCAGGCCGTCCCGGCCCGGCACGACTCGGCCGCACCGTCCGGCACGAGGACGGGGACAGGCCCGGGTGCGGGCGCCCGGAACGCGGCGGTCCGGCGGCGGCGCAGGTAGAGCAGGGCCGCGCCGGTCACCACCAGCGGCCAGAGCAGGTAGCGGCCCGACATCACCAGCAGCGCGGCGACCGCGGCCAGTGCCGCGACCGCCGCCCACCATCCCGCGCCGCGCCGGGGCAGCAGGCGCAGGGCCGCCGCGACACCGATCGCGTACACGGTGACGAACGACCCGGTCGTGAGCAGGACGAGCGGACGCGGCCCGACGCCGGCCGCCCCGACGACCGCCAGGGTGAGGAACGACAGCGTCGCGTTCACGCCCAGGCTGCGCCGCGGGACCTCCCC
>NZ_JBFAOF010000871.1:0-3059 GCF_040675125.1 Spirillospora sp. NPDC049652
CCGCCCAGCCCGCGGAGCGACTCGCGCAGGTCCGCGAGGGCGTCCAGCAGGAACCGGACGCGGTTGGGGGCGGCGAACGGGCCGTCCAGCAGCGCGTCGTCGAAGACGAAGAGCGGGACGGTCCGGTCCGCCCGGCAGGCGGCGGCCAGGGCGGGGTTGTCGCGCACCCGGAGGTCGCGGGTGAACAGCATCACCGAGGTGCGCATCAGCCGGTGTCCCGGTTGCGGCGGGCGATGTCGGCGTTCAGCGCGGTGGCGAACAGGCACCAGGTGGCGTACGGCAGCAGCGCGGCGGCGGCAGCGGTGTCGATGCGCGCGGTACGGCGGACCAGGTCGGCGTTGCTCGCGTCCAGCAGCAGTGTGCCCACCACGCCGGCCTTCGGGTTGCGGCGCGCGAAGAACAGGTGGTTCCACACCACGTTCATGGCCAGACTGACGCCGAGGCTGGTGGCCAGCGTTCTGCGCGCGCTGCCGGAGGATGTCAGCAGGGCGCGTCCGGACGCCCAGGCGACCGAGGCGTAGAGCGGCGTCCAGACCGCGCCGAACGCCCAGGACGGCGGCTGCCACGGCGGTTTGGCCAGCGTCCGGTACCAGTCGTTGTCGGTGTCGACCGCCGCCCCGCCCAGCGCGGCGGTCGCCGTCACGGCCGCGGTGGTGGCCCCGTAGGTCTTCCAGCGGACGGTGGGACGCCGCCTTCGCATTCCGGCGGGTATCAGCTTTCCGGCAGGTCTCATACGCGTGTGCTTCCCCCGGTGACCTCGATGAACGCCGCCGACGCCCCCCAGACGAGCATTGTTCGCGAGAAAGATGGCCGCGGGCGCGCCGGTCCGTCCCGTTATTGCCGTGGGTTTGCCGCCCGATGGTTCCCCGCTCCCGCGCGATCGACTACGAATGAGTTCCGGAGCGTTTTCGGAGGGACGGAGCGTTTTCGGAGGCGCATCGTGCAGTGGGAGGACGCACGGCCCCGGCTGGCGGTGTCGAGTTGCCTGCTGGGCGCGCCCGTCCGCTACAACGGCGCGCACAGCCGCGACCGGTTCCTCACGGGCGCGTTGTCACGGCACGTTGACTGGGTGCCGGTATGCCCGGAGATGGAGATCGGGCTGGGCGCGCCGCGTCCGTCGATGCGGCTGCGCACGGACGGGCACATCGTCACCAAGGACGGCGGCGACGACTACACCGGGGCCATGACCGCGCTCGCCGAGCACCGGCTCCCGGGCCTGGACGAGATCGACGGCTACGTGCTGAAGTCCCGCTCCCCCAGCTGCGGGCTGCAGAACCTACCGCGCTACGCCTCCGGCCGTCCCGGGGAGCGCGCCGACGGCCAGCCCGTCGACCGCAAGGGACGCGGCGTCTTCGCCGCCCTGCTGCTGGGGGCCTATCCGGACCTGCCCGTCGAGGAGGGCGGACGGCTGAACGACCCGGTGCTGCGCGAGCATTTCGTGGAGCGGGTGTTCGCCCAGGCCAGGCTCCGCGCCTTCTTCTCCGGCGAATGGCGGCCCCGCGACCTCATCGCCTTCCACAGCAGGCACAAGATGCAGCTGCTGGCCCACTCCCCCGAGGGCTACCGCGAGACGGGACGCGTCGTCGCGCAGGCGGGCGGACGCCCGCGAGAAGACCTCGTAGACGACTACCGCCGCGCGTTCACGGCCGCGCTCGCCGTCCGGGCGGGACGCGGCCGCCACACCAACGCCCTCCAGCACGTGCTCGGCTTCATCAGCGACGAACTCGACCCGACGCGCCGCGACGACATCCTCCAGGCCATCGAGTCCTATCGGGAAGGTCGCGCGCCGCTGAGCGTCCCCATCGCCCTGCTGCGCCACCACGCCGAGGGCGAGCACTTCGACTACATCGCGGGGCAGACGTACCTCGCGCCCTTCCCCGACGACCTGCTCCTCCGGCACAACCTGTGAACACCGCGGCCTGCGCCGCAACGAGCAGATCAGCGTTCTCCGGCCTCCGACGTTAGGTCCGCCGGGACGGGGGCATCGCCTGAGATCACTCCGACGTGGGCGTTCCGCGTCCGATCCGACAGGAGCGTGAACCCATGCCGGCCCTCGCCCGCCTGGTGACCAGGCACCCCTGGTGGGTGATCGCCGCCTGGCTGGTGCTGGCGGTCACCGGCGGCTATGCGGCGCCGAAGGCGACCGCCGCGCTCAGCTACGACTTCTCGCTTCCGGGACGCGCCGGGTACGAGGCGAACCAGAAGATCCTCGCGGCCGTCGGCTCCGGCGGCGCGAACGCGCCGGTCCTGCTGGTCATCGGGGACGGACGCCGTCCCCTTCCCGGACAGGCGTCCGAGCAGGTCGCGTCGGCCGTGGCGAACGGCATGCGAACCGCGCGGCTACAGGCGCGGACGCTCACCCCCATGCAGGCACCGGCCCTGAAGTCGAAGGACGGACGCACCGCGGTGATGGTCGTCTACCCGCGACCTGTGCCCGGCCCGGACCCGTACGCGGCCGCGCTGCCCGTTCTGACCAAGGCCGCCGCGACCGCGCAGGCGGCGACGGGGGTCCCGGTGGCGGTGACCGGGCAGGACGCGCTGTCCGCCGGCGGAGGCGGCGGCGGTGGTCCCAGCGTGCTGGTCGAGACCCTCGCCGGAGGGCTGGGCGCGCTGGTCGTGCTGGCCCTGGTGTTCGGGTCGCTGCTGGCGCTCACGCCCCTCGTGATCGCCGCCGCGTCCATCCTGACCACGTTCCTGATCGTGTGGGGCCTGACCGCCGTCACCGACGTGGCGTTCATCGTCCAGTACCTGCTCGCGCTGATCGGCCTGGGCGTGGCGATCGACTACGCGCTGCTGATCGTGACCCGCTGGCGCGAGGAACGCGGCCACGGCCGCGACGGCCCGGACGCCGTCCGGCACGCCCTGGCCACCGCGGGCCGGTCCGTCCTGTTCTCCGGCATCACCGTCGCCATCAGCCTCGCCGCGCTGATCGCGCTGCCCGTTCCGTTCCTGCGCAGCATCGGGTTCACGGGACTGCTCATCCCCCTGATCAGCGTGCTGGCCGCCCTGACCCTGCTGCCGGCGCTGCTGACCGTCGCCGGGCGCCGGCTCGGCTGGCC
>NZ_JBFAOF010000872.1:0-3053 GCF_040675125.1 Spirillospora sp. NPDC049652
GTCGTCCAGGAGCGGCTGCGCGCCGCCCGCGACCTGCACGACCTGCTCGGGCACGGGCTCGCCGCGATCCTGATCAAGGGCGAGCTGGCCCGCCGCCTCGCGGACCGCGACCCGGACCGGGCGGCCCGCGAGTTCGCCGACATGATCGCGATGGCCGAGCGGGCGCGCGCCGACATGGCCGCCGTGACCGGCGCGGCCCCGCACCTGGCGTTCACGCCCGAGCTGGAGTCGGCGCTCGGCGTCCTGGCGGCGGCGGGGATCGAGGCGACCGTTCGCCGGGAGGGCGACCCGCCGGCGGGCGCCGAACCGGTGCTGGCGATCGTCCTGCGCGAGGCGGTCACGAACGTCCTGCGCCACAGCACGGCGAAACGAGTGGACATCAAGGTCAGCGCCGCCGGCCTGACCATCGAGAACGACGGCGTCTCCGGCGAGGTCACCCCACCCGGCTCCGGCCTCGGCAACCTCGCGACCCGCTTGGCCGCGATCGAAGCCGACCTGGAAACCACCCGGACCCCAACCGCCTTCCGCCTAACGGCAAGCCTCCCCCACCGGCCTTAGCCAGCGTCCCTAGCCCGGCGTCCCCGGCCCGGCGTCCCCAGCCCGACGTCCCCAGCCCGACGTCCCCGGCCCAGTGTCCCCAGCCCGACGTCCCCAGCCCGCGCGAGCGCGCTACCAACCGCGCGGGGGCGAAGCCGAAGGCGAGCCCCCACGCGGTTGATCGCGAAGCGATGCCGCGCTCGCCCGAGCACCCGGGCCGCCGGACGAGCCGCCAGGCGAGTCCGGCGGAGCCGGGGGCTCAATCAATACAGCCAGCCGGAGTCGCGGGCGATGCGGACGGCGTCGGGGCGGCCTCGGGCGTTGAGCTTGGTGACGATCGCGGTGAGGTGGTTGCGGACGGTCCCGGCGGACAGGTGCAGGCTGGACGCGATCTCGGCCGGTTCCGCGCCGTCCGCGAGCAGTCGCAGGACGTCCTTCTCGCGCGGGGTGAGCGGGTCGGCGGCCAGGTCCCAGGCGGTGACCGCGAGGCTCGGGTCGAGCACGCGGCGGCCCTCGTGGACGGCGCGGATCGCGGCGACGAGTTCGTCCGGCGGGGCGGTCTTCAGCAGGAAGCCGCCGACCCCGGCGTCGAGCGCGCGGCGGAGCTGGCCGGGCGCGCCGTTGCCGGTGAGGATCAGCGCGCGGCAGGACGGCAGCTTTTCGCGCAGCCTCGCGGCGGCGGTCAGGCCGTCCATGACCGGCATGTCGATGTCGAGGACGGCGACGTCGGGGCGGTGGACCAGGGCGGCGGACACCGCGGCGTCGCCGTCGCCGACGTCGGCGACGACCTCCAGGCCGTCCTCCAGATCCAGCAGCGCGACGAGGCCGCTGCGGATGACGTGCTGGTCCTCGGCGAGCAACACCCTGATCACGGCACGAGCGTACCCATGACGATGTCACGGGTGATCGATGACGCGTGCTCTTAAGAACGTACGCCCAGGTCAGCAGAGTGGAACCCATGAGCGATGCGGTGGTCATGGACGAGGTCTGCAAGGTCTACGGCCGGAACGGGAGCGCGGTGGCGGCGCTGCGCGAGGTGTCGGTGGCGCTGCCGTCCGGGGCGTTCACGGCGGTGATGGGCCCGTCCGGGTCGGGGAAGAGCACCTTCCTGCACTGCGCGGCGGGGCTGGACCGGCCGACGTCGGGCGAGGTGCGGCTGGGCGGGACGGCGCTGTCGGGGATGAGCGAGGCGCGGCTGACCGAGCTGCGGCGCGAGCGCGTCGGGTTCGTGTTCCAGGCGTTCAACCTGGTGCCGTCCCTGACGGTCGAGCAGAACGTGACGCTGCCGCTGAAGCTGGCCCGCCGCAAGCCGGACCGGGCGCTGCTCGCGGACGTGCTGGAGCGGGTCGGGCTGAGCGACCGGGCGGCGCACCGTCCGGGTGAGCTGTCCGGCGGGCAGCAGCAGCGGGTCGCGCTGGCGCGGGCGCTGGTCACCCGCCCGGAGGTGGTGTTCGGGGACGAGCCGACCGGCGCGCTCGACACCATGACCGCCCAGGACGTGCTGCGGCTGCTGCGGCAGACGGTGGACGAGCTGGGCCAGACCGTCGTGATGGTGACGCACGACCCGGTGGCGGCGTCGTTCGCCGACACCGTCCTGTTCCTCGCCGACGGCCGGATCGTGGACGCGCTCGACGCGCCGACCGCGTCCGCCGTCGCCGACCGCATGACCCGGCTGGGGGCGTACGCGCGATGATCCTGAGCACTCTGAGGTACCGGCGGGCCGCGTTCGCGGGCGCGTTCGTCGCCCTGTTCTTCGCCGCCGCGCTGGTCACGGCCTGCGGCACGCTGATGGACACCGGCCTGCGCGGCACGGTCGAGCCGGTCCGGTACGCGGGCGCGCCGGTCGTGGTCGCCGGTGACCCGCAGACCCACTTCGTGAAGCACAAGAAGAAGGACAAGACGAAGCGGAAGTCGAAGCCGAACGCGGCGCGCGCCTGGATCCCGGCGGGCCTGGCCGACAAGGTGAGGGCCGTGCCGGGTGTCCGGCGGGTCGTGTCCGAGGTGGCGTTCCCGCTGGTCGTGCCCGGTGCCGGGCCGACCGAGGGCTACAGCTGGGAGCCGCTCTCCCCGGTGCGGCTGCGCGCCGGGCGGGCCCCCCAGGCGGCGGACGAGATCGTCCTGAACAGCAAGGCGGAGCGGGTGACCGTGCTGACGGCGGGCGGCCCGCGCACCTACCGGGTCGTCGGCGTCGCCGACCGCCCGTACGTCGCGCCGGACGAGGCGCGCCGCCTCGCCGGGCACCCCGGGCAGGTGACCGCGCTCGGTGTCTGGGGCGGCGACCCGAAGGCCATCGCCCAGGCCGTGGAGGGCACGAACGCGACGGTGACCACGGGCGACGAGCGTGGAAAGGTCGAGTTCGCGGGCGTCGGAGCGGCCCGGACGAAACTGCTCAGCATGGGCGGCGCGCTCGGCGGGACGTCGCTGATCGTGGCGCTGCTGGCCGTGGTCGGGACGTTCGGCCTGGCGATCCAGCAGCGCGAGCGGGAGCTGGCGATGCTGCGCGCGGTCGCCGCGAC
>NZ_JBFAOF010000873.1:0-3050 GCF_040675125.1 Spirillospora sp. NPDC049652
CCCGGCTGGAGCGCGAGGCGGCCGCGGCCGAGCGGCGTCCCGGCGCGCTGCCGGCGGGCGGGCCGATCGAGGGCGTGCCGGTCGAGCGCGGGCAGTACCGCGCCAACGGCTGATCACTTCCGGGTCTCCACGGCTTTCCGCACGGATCGGCCGAGCGCCGCTCCCCGAACCCCGAATGCCCACCATGAAGATGAAGAAGCAGCCGGTCGACCCCGAGGGCCGGATGCCGCTCATGGACCACCTCCGTGAGCTGCGCAACCGGCTGATCAAGGCGATCCTCGGCCTGGCCGTCGGCACCGGCGTCGGGTGGCTGTTCTTCACCCCGATCTGGAACTTCGTCACCGAGCCGTTCACCCGGATCGACCCCAAGCACTGCATCAACCACAAGTGCGACCTGGTCGTCCACGGGATCTTCGACGGTTTCTTCATCCACATGAAGGTCGCGCTGCTGGCGGGCGCGGTGATCTCCTCCCCGGTCTGGCTGTACCAGCTGTGGGCGTTCGTGGCGCCCGGCCTGTACAAGCGGGAGAAGCGGTGGACGTACACGTTCATCGCGGCGGCGGTGCCGTTGTTCGTGGCGGGCGCGGCCCTGGCCTACGTCACGATGGACAAGGGCCTGAAGATCCTCATCGGGCTCGCGCCCGGCAGTTCCACGGTGCTGGTCGGGGTGGAGTCCTACCTCGGCTACGCGCAGGCGATGCTGCTGATCTTCGGGCTGGCGTTCGAGCTGCCGCTGTTCGTGGTGATCCTCAACATGGCGGGGGTGCTGCCGCACGGCACGATCCGCCGGTTCCGGCGCATGATGATCTTCGGGATCTTCGTGTTCGCGGCGGTCGCCACGCCCAGCCAGGACCCCTTCACGATGCTGGCCCTCGCGCTGCCGACGGTGGTGCTCTTCGAGGTCGCCGAGGTGCTGGCGTATTTCAACGACCGGCGGCGCGCCAACGCCCCCGACCCCTACGAGGGCCTGTCGGACGACGAGGCGGCCCCGCTGGACCTGGACCGGATCGACGCCGAGCTGGAGAGCGGCGGCCGCGGCGACCGCCGCTGACGGTGGGCCCTGCTGGTGATCATCGGGCCGGGTCCGGGGTGATCAACGGGTCGCGCCCGGGGTGATCAGCGGGCCGGGCCGCCGTGATCGTCCACCGGATCGGGCGGATCGTCCGGGAGAAGTTGTTGGGCCCCGAATTGGGAATCCGGGCGGGCGAAACCGTAGGCTCGGAGACATGAGCACCCCCGACACGCAGCCGGCCGAGCAGTCCGCGGCGGAACGGTACCGGGCCTTCCGGTCCCGGACCGCGGGGAGCGGGCCCGCGCTGCTGGACTTCCAGACGCTGTACGACTTCGAGCTGGACGCGTTCCAGATCGAGGCGTGCCGGGCGCTGGAGAAGGGCAGCGGCGTCCTGGTCGCCGCGCCCACCGGATCCGGCAAGACCCTGGTCGGGGAGTTCGCCGTGCACCAGGCGCTGCTGGGCGGCGGCAAGTGCTTCTACACCACCCCGATCAAGGCGCTGTCGAACCAGAAGTACGCCGACCTGGTCAGCCGCTACGGGCCGGAGAAGGTCGGGCTGCTCACCGGCGACAACAGCGTCAACGGCGAGGCCCCGATCGTGGTGATGACGACCGAGGTGCTGCGGAACATGCTCTACGCCGGGTCGCCGACCCTGGCGAGGCTGGCGTTCGTGGTGATGGACGAGGTGCACTACCTCGCCGACCGGTTCCGCGGCGCGGTCTGGGAAGAAGTGATCATCCACGTGCCGGACTCGGTGCGGCTGGTGGCGCTGTCGGCGACGGTGTCCAACGCCGAGGAGTTCGGCGAGTGGCTGCAGGCCGTCCGCGGCGACACCGCCGTGATCGTCGACGAGCACCGTCCGGTCCCGCTGTTCCAGCACATGCTGGTCGGCACCCGCCTGTACGACCTGTTCGTGGAGCAGGGCAAGGGGGAGGGGCGCCGCGCGAAGCTGAACCCGCAGCTCACCCGGATGGCGGTGGAGGAGGTGCGGCGCGCGAAGGTGAACCAGGGGCGGCGCACCGGACGGCGCCGCGCGCCGCGCCCGCAGCGGTTCCGGCCGCCGGCGCGCCCGGACGTCGTGGAGCGGCTCGAGCGGGCCGGGCTGCTGCCCGCGATCACGTTCGTGTTCTCCCGCAACGGCTGCGACGCGGCCGTCCTGCAGTGCCTGCACGCGGGGCTGCGGCTGACCTCCCGGGAGGAGGCCGAGGAGATCCGCGCGCACGTGGAGCTGCGCACGGCCGACCTCGACCCGGGCGACCTGCACGTCCTCGGCTACCACGACTTCCTGGCGGCGCTGGAGCGGGGGATCGCCGCGCACCACGCCGGGATGCTGCCGACCTTCAAGGAGATCGTCGAGGAGCTGTTCACCCGCGGGCTGATCAGGGCGGTGTTCGCGACCGAGACGCTCGCGCTCGGCATCAACATGCCCGCCCGCACCGTGGTGATCGAGAAGCTCGACAAGTGGAACGGCGAGGCGCACGTCGACCTCACCCCCGGCGAGTACACCCAGCTCACCGGGCGCGCCGGACGCCGCGGCATCGACGTGGAGGGCCACGCGGTGGTGGTCTGGGGGCCGAGCGTGGAGCCCGCGTCGGTCGCCGGGCTCGCGGGCGCCCGCACCTACCCGCTGAACTCCAGCTTCCGGCCGTCCTACAACATGGCGGTGAACCTGGTCGGGGCCGTCGGCCTCGAACGGGCCCGCAACCTGCTGGAGCAGTCGTTCGCGCAGTTCCAGGCCGACCGGGCCGTGGTCGGGCTGGCCAAGCAGGTCCGCAAGAACGAGGAGGCCCTCGCCGGGTACGCCAAGGCCGCCGAGTGCCACCTGGGCGACTTCATGGAGTACGCGGCGCTGCGCCGCCGCCTGTCGGACCGGGAGGCCGAGCTGTCCCGGGAGCGGTCGGCGTCGCGGCGCGCCGAGGCGGCCCGGTCGCTGGAGCACCTGCGTCCGGGCGATGTGATCCTGGTGCCGTCCGGGCGGCGCTCGGGGCTGGCGGTCGTCCTGGACCCGGGGCTCGGCCGCCGCTCGGACGGGGCCGCG